>JAIRMI010000050.1 GCA_031258795.1 Puniceicoccales bacterium
GGTGGAGGATGTGGGAGAGTTTCCGTTTGAGGTTCGCCCAGAATTTTTCGATGGTTGAGGTCCGGAGAGTAGGGAGGCAAGAAAATCAAGGAACAGCCGGCCGCTTCGATGGCCTCCCGTTCTTTATATACCCTGGTCTTTTTTTTACTGTGATCTTCAGCTTTCTCATCACTTTGCCAATGCAGCTCGTGCTCACTTTAAATTCGCTGACTATTTCTCTTTGATAGGCATCCGGACACTCTCCCACGTACTTCACTAGCTTTTCCGGATCTAACTTCCTGTATTTTCTATTCAGCGGTACACGCTCTAGATTCCCCGTTTCCCTCAACTTCTTCTTCCATGCAAATATCGCACGCTCACTCACATCGAACGCTTCGCTCGTTTCATTTACACTGTGCGTGCTTTCCTATTTTAATACCCTCTTTTTCAAGCCCGTTGTACAGTATGCCACCTTTGCTGCAGATCTAATTCTTATTCCTTTGTCAAATAGTTTGACTATGTCAAGATTTCGGCAAAGCTAGCTCGTTAAAAACAATCCTCAGGCCCTAGAAATAGGCCAAGGTGTCACCCAAATTGTATCTACGTTGCCACCAGATTTCCTAATGTTCCCTAGTATTTCATTTATCGCTGGGGCTGGGAAATGTTAATGATGAGCCAAAAGAAAAGGGACTTCTAAAAGAAAACATTTTTTAAGTCTGTGTTTGCCTACCTTGGACTTTGGACAGCAGTGAATTTTATGAATAAATCCCGCAACTGCTTTTCCGAGGGAACAGACGGAGACTGGGACATCAAGTCCTGTCCCCTTTGGGTCTTTGGGAAGGCAACTACGTCTCTAATGCTGCTCGTTCCACAAATTATTGCCGCTATTCTATCCAGGCCCAGGGCAATTCCTCCGTGAGGTGGAGCTCCGTATCTAAACGCCCGTAACATGTACCCAAAGCGGCTATCAACCACATTGTCGTCAATCTTCAAAATATCCTTGAACACTTTTTCTTGAACATCGGGTTGGTGAATCCTTATGCTACCACCGCCGAGTTCCATGCCATTCAGCACAATATCGTAGTGCTGCCCTCTTACGGCATGGGGATTCGAGGTCAAAATATGCAAATCCTCGGAAATGGGTGCTGTAAACGGGTGGTGTGTGGCAATGTAGCGATTTTGTTCCTCGTCAAATGTCATCAGCGGAAAATCTACAATCCACAAAAAATTAAACATATCGCCTCCAATGGACAAAACTCCATGTTTTATGGCCATATCGCGGCATTCCAGGCGCACCCGCCCCAGAATATTGCAGGAATTTTCCCACTTGCCGGCGGCAAAAAACACTATATCTCCCTCCTCCACTTCTAGCTCTGACTGCAGACATTTCTTTTCAGATTCGGACAAAAATTTTAAAATCGGTGACTTCCATTGGCCTCCTTCCACCTTGATAAAGGCCAACCCTTTTGCCCCCATCGCCCGCGCTGCGTCTTCGAGCTGCTTCATTTCTCCCTGTGACAGGGAAGCCAATTTCCTAGCATTAAACGCCTTGACCACTCCCCCATCGGCAACGCTCTGCGCAAAAACTTTGAACGACGATGACTTGAACACACCCGTAATGTCATGAATTTTCATGGCGAAACGCGTATCGGGCTTATCAGAGCCATAATTGTTCATCGCCTCTTTGAATGGCATGCGGACGAACGGGGTCTCCAAATCGATATTTAAAGTATTTTTCCAAACGCGGGTTAACATTCCTTCGATCAAGGCGTAAATATCCTCCCGGTCGATGAAGGACATTTCCAAATCGATCTGGGTAAACTCTGGCTGGCGATCAGCGCGCAAATCCTCGTCCCTAAAGCAGCGAGCCAGGGAATAGTAGCGCTCAAACCCCGCGACCATGAGCATCTGTTTATATTGCTGCGGAGACTGCGCCAAAGCGTACGCTGAACCGGGATTTAGGCGACTCGGAACCAAAAATTCCCGGGCTCCCTCCGGTGTGGTCTTAAACAAATAGGGTAATTCGATCTCCAAGAAACCATTTTCATCGAGAAAATTGCGGGCAGTACGGGCGGCAATGTGGCGCAAAAATAAACGCTGGTAGCTTTTTTTTCTGCGCAAATCGAGGTAGCGGTAAGTCAGCCGCAAGTCTTCGCCAACTTGTTCAGACTTAGAATCTTCCATCGGGAACGGCAGCGGGTCGCATACATTGTGAATGATCAATTCCTCGGCGAGCACTTCAATCTGTCCCGTGGCTAGGCGAGCATTTATCGTTTCAACGGGACGCTCGGCAACGGTTCCATGTACTTCAATAACAGATTCGTCCCGCAGTAAATGCATGTCACGAAATTTTTCAAGCTTCGGATCAAAAACAATCTGCGTTATTCCTCCGCGGTCGCGCAAATCTACAAAAAGTAAGCCTCCATGGTCACGAATGGATTGCACCCACCCAATGAGGCGAACGCTTTGCCCAACATGGGAAATGTTAAGCTCGTTACACCTATGCGACCTTTTCATATGAATCCTCCAAAATTTGCCAAAACCTCATGGGCCCAAGGAAAGAAATTTCTTGATACGGGCAAGATTTTCTTAGAAAGTATTAGCCATATATATCAAACAATGAAAAGAAGGAAGGCCAATAAAAGTAAGCGAGGAAATTTATGCATAAATTTTGGAATCAACATCTTTATCCCAGCTGTTGTTATGATGATGTTCGATGACTGGTTTGGCATTTCTCCCGAATTAGCCCTTATTTCAGCGCTATCGTTTCCCTTGGGCTATGGGGTGTTTGACCTAATCAAAGAGCATAAGTGGAGCCTATTTTCCACTGTTGGCTTTTTCAGCGTGCTGATAACCGGTGGCATAGGATTACTCAAGCTGCCACGGGAATGGATAGCGACTAAGGAAGCCAGCGTCCCCATGATATTTTTTCTATTTATCGTGGTATCATCGTTCAGCAAACGTACCTTCCTGGAAAAATTGCTGTTTGACGAAAACATTTTGAACAGTGATTCCGTTTACGCTCGCCTGCGAACGGAGGAACAAAAAACTAAACTCCATAAAGTTATGCTGCGGGCATCCATCATATTGGCTTTCTCTTTTCTGCTCAGTGCGGTTTTAAATTTTTGGCTGGCCAAGATAGTGATACGCAGCGAAAGCGGTTCCGTACAGTTTACAAAAGAGCTCGGTCGCATGGTAGCATTGAGCTATCCCATAATTGTAATTCCCTGCACCATTGTTCTGTACTACATGATGCACTACACGGTAAAAAAACTGGAATGCCTGACGGGCCTAAGCGCCGATGAAATATTAAATACAAAATAAAAAGCCTAGCCTAGTGTCAAGACTCATAAATTCAAATAAAAGA
>JAIRMI010000013.1 GCA_031258795.1 Puniceicoccales bacterium
CAGTAACAACACCTTTTGCGGGAATATAGCAAATGGAAACACTACCAAAGAATGGAAGGAGGTGATGTTCGCAAAAAGAGGAAAATTTGATGTTTTTCATGAGTATGAATTCGTCGTAGTGCTCAATGGAGAACGTTGTGTCGAATATTTCTTCGTCCACGATGCCCGATGTTTTGGAAAAACATTCTAGCATTTCAACTACCCGCCGGGGGGTGTTCATCAACCCCTTATCGGATATATCTTTGCCCAGTCCTTCGAGCAACATTCCTATGGCCTCTCGCACTTTGTCTTTATTCATTGGGAAATTTATGGCACGGACGTTTATTTATTGCAACAATATCTCACTTCCAGTAGGGGTATGCATGCAAAACTTTGAGATGCACCCGGCACTAGCTAAAAAAATCTCTGTTTGTGACCTGCCACTGTGCCGGATTCTTTTGGAAAATAATAAGATTTTTCCATGGATTTTTCTTGTGCCACGGGTAAGCAAGGTATCCCAGATTAATCACCTAAGCTTCACCGATCAATTGAAGCTCATCGGCGAACTAAATTTTGCCTCCAATGTGATGGAAAAATTGTTTCCATGTGATCGCTTAAATGTGGCAGCTATCGGAAATAAAACGGATCAATTGCACATCCATGTGATTTGCAGGTTTACCAACGATCCATATTGGCCAGATACTGTTTGGCAATATTCGGGTGAAAAAATGGATGACCATGAAGCCAATGAGCGACTTAGTGGTCTGCGTAAGGCTTTCGAGGGATATTCTATCGGGTTTTAGGCTTGACATTTTTTTAATTTCGCCTAAAATTAAGCCCTTCAACGAAGGAGGGGTAGATGAATACAAGAGGAATAGGTGAAGCTGGAACACAAATTAATACCCCAGCTGGGGTAGGCAATGTACACCCGAATGGTGGCAAATCGGGTAGTAAAAGCTCGAGTGGTAGTTCAACGAGAATATCGGAATCCAAAGTCCACAAGATGGCAAATCTTGCAAATCGGGGCTCCGATATTTCAGGGGCACTTGGGTATGGGACGACTGTTGTAGCTGAAACAGCGGGATTAACAGGGGCATCGCTCAGTGCGGCAAGTGTGGCTGATGCAGCGGCGAATATTGCTGGGTTTTTAGGAGGGGAAGCTATAGATCACTTCATGTCACCCGGAAATTTTAAGATATGCAAGTCCATTGGAATTTTTGATAATCCTCCAGATGGCTTTGAGAAACAAATTGGAGAGCTGAAACAGTATAACGATTTGGCTTTGGAGGTTTTGAGAGATTCAGGCAAAGTAAAAGATTTTCACCTCGGGAATGAAACTTTTGGAAAAAAAGGTGCGCGAAATAAACTAAAAGAAGGATTGAAATTTGCAAAATCTCTGAAAGATAACTCGAATTTAGGTCAATACAAAGATGATCTAAATAAGGTCATGAAAAATATTACAAATGGCAAAAAGTCCGTGCAAAATAGGTTGAATAGAGCTCGAGCTGGCACGGTCGTTGATTTAGCTTCAAAAGGTGTTTCCTTTGCTGTTGGTGCCCTTTCAGCCGCAGGTGATTTTGGAACAAGCGCAGCAATCGGTCTTGGGGTATCTGCGGTGGTGAAAATTGGCGATGCTGTGGACTCTCGCCTTGGGAAAACCAGGGGTCACATCACCGTTCAACAGGATGAGGGATTTTTGGACGGTGTAAACGCAAATTCGAGCCTCAGAGGGGCCAATGAGGCGGCTTTGGATATTTTGAGAAATCCAAACAAAAGAAAAGGGTTTGGATCTGACAAGCTTGGAAAGAAGGAAGCGAAGAGAAAACTAAAAGAAGCACTTAGAGATTTTGATTATCTTACCCAGGTAATTGCTGGTGAAGGGACGACAAAGGTGAGGGCAGATCTCGAAAATGCACTGCGCATCGTGAGTAGAAATTTACATAAAGCAAGAGGGAAAAAAGCTGCCAAAATAGCAGCTGCAAGTGCCGCCTGTGTGGCAGCTGGGGTAGCTATAGTATCCGCTGGAACGGCGACCCCACTGGTTGCTACAGCGTTAGCACTATCTGCGCTTAGCGCTGCAACTAAGACTGCCAAAACAGTAATTGACCTGGCGGCGAAGGAATGATTAAAGTAGCAAGCGAGGGTGTAGCTAACTTTGCTGCATTGAGAATGTTAGATGTGCATTAAGTGATATTTTATAGAAATACGATTGACCACTGTAATCTTTTCAAGGGAAGATAATTTCAAAAAACGTGCGAAATTTTAGCTTTTTTCCCTAACAATGGTGCAAAAATTTTGCTAATTTCTCTCATATAATAAAAAAATCGCCACCAAAGGCCTAGGTGTAATTGAAAAGGAACCTTTAGTTTAGAGGAGATGTCGTAACTTTTTAAGTTGCAAACTACAGGCACTTGGGTTCCATGATCGATTATTGATTTAGGAGGTTTTTATTGAAGTTTGAAGATATAAGTAGGTTGGCTGATCTTGTTAAAACTTCGGGGTTATCTGAGATTGAGATTGAGGAGGATGGCGTCAGGTTGCGAATTTCCAATGGCGAGGTTAGACCACTCAGGTCAGAGTTGCCGCCTGTGCCAAGCCGTCCAGTGCCTACCCATGACTATGTTGCTCCCGAACCAGTAGAAACTGTCGGAGGTCCTATTAGGCACGGAGATGATGGTAACGATTTTTTCTTTATTAAGTCTCCCATGGTTGGTACATTCTACGGCGCGCCGTCGCCGGATGTTCCCAACTTCGTCGAAGTCAATGCCGAAATTGAGCCCACCACGGTGGTCTGTATCATAGAAGCGATGAAGGTAATGAACGAGATTCAAGCCGACGTGAATGGGATAATTGTTGATGTTTTGGTAAAAAATGGGCAAACCGTTGAGTACGGACAGCCGTTGTTTAAGGTGAAAAAGCCGTAGATAATATGTTTGAAAAAGTATTGATAGCGAATCGGGGAGAAATTGCGGTACGGATTATTCGCGCATGCAAGGAGC
>JAIRMI010000089.1 GCA_031258795.1 Puniceicoccales bacterium
TATGCCATACATTCTCTAGGTCTAATCTTTATACGCTTTTGTCAAGTAGTTTGACTATATCTGGCCATGGCCTTTTACTCCGAGGCTTTCAGGATTTTCAGGAAAGCATCCTGAGGGATTGAAACTTTTCCGATTTGCTTCATGCGCTTTTTCCCTTCTTTTTGTTTTTCAAGCAGCTTGCGTTTGCGGGTTATGTCGCCGCCGTAGCATTTCGCCGTGACGTCCTTTCGGAGTGCTCCCAGCGTTTCCCTTGCCACTATGTTACTTCCTATGGCTGCTTGTATAGCTATTTTAAAGAGCTGTTTCGGCAGGATATTTTTCAATTTTTCGCAAATTTCACGGCCAAGTGAGGTAGCTTTAGAACGGTGCACGATGGATGAAAATGCATCCACCGACTCCCCATTGACAAGTATGTCGAGCTTGACTAGGTCCGATTTCCGGTATTCTCCGAGCTCGTAGTCCATGGATCCGTATCCGCGGGTGATGCTTTTCAATCGGTCATTGAAGTCGATGAGAGTCTCATTCATGGGCAGTTCACAGGTCAGGATAACGCGGGAAGAATCCAACGTTTCGGTATTGGAGCAAATTCCGCGCCTTTCGCTGACCAGGGCTAGCATGTCCCCTATGGAATCATTGGGAATGTGTATTTTAGCCGTCATCATTGGCTCGTAAATCTCATCGATGGAAGATTGGTCAGGCAAATGCAACGGATTATCGATTTGGACCCATGACCCATCGGTGAGCTTTACCTTGTAAACTACACTGGGGTATGTGGATATTATGTCCAAGTCGTATTCCCGGCGGATGCGCTCCTGGATGATGTCCATGTGTAGCAAGCCGAGAAACCCACAACGAAACCCAAACCCCAAAGCAATGGACGTTTCCGGTTGATAAACTAGGGAAGCATCGTTGAGCTGCAGGCGGGCCAAGCTGGACTTTAGTCTTTCGTAGTCCGAGGTGTCTATGGGGTAAATTCCGCAAAAAACCATGGGTTTGACGTCCTTGTACCCTGCTAACATTTCCTTTGCTGGATCGGAAGCCTTGGTAATGGTGTCGCCGATCTTTATTTCCGAAACGTTCTTAACATTCGTAACAACATAGCCGATGCAGCCCTGGGATAAATTTTTTAAGACTTGCATCTTAGGTGAAAAGCAGCCCACTTCGTGGATGACCGCTGCCTGCTCAGCTCGCATCAATAGCACTCCGTCTCCCGCTTCTAGTGTGCCTGAAAACACCCGTACATGGCAAATTACACCCTTGTACGAGTCGAAAACGGAGTCAAAAATCAGGGCACGAGTTTGAGTAATTTCCTGTTTTTGCGGCGGTGGAATGCGGTCAATAATGGCGTTTAAAATCTCATCTATGCCGATGCCTGCCTTTGCACTGGCCAAAATGGCTTCCTCTCGGGGAATTGCCAGTATGTCTTCCAACTGGGTTAGAACTCCTTCCACATTGGCACTGGGGAGATCGATTTTGTTCAAAACGGGGATGATCACCAACCCCTGAGCCATAGCCAGGTTAGCATTTGCGACGGTCTGTGCTTCCACTCCCTGGGAGGCGTCGATCAGCAATAATGCACCCTCGCAAGCCACCAAACTGCGCGATACTTCGTAGGAAAAATCAACATGTCCGGGGGTATCGTTTAAGTTTAGAAGAAAATTTCCTTTCGTTGGGTGGGAGTAGTGCATGGACACGGGGTGACTTTTAATGGTGATGCCTCGTTCACGCTCGATGTCCATGGAATCCAGCAGCTGGTCTTGCATGTTACGCCGCTCCACCGTTTGGGTTTTTTCGAGCAAGCGGTCAGAGAGGGTGGTCTTCCCATGGTCGATATGGGCAATGATGCAAAAATTTCTTATCCTCGAAACATCTTCCACTCTTTGACGTTTTTCCTGAAAATTTCCCCAATTGCAAGCCCGAAGAAACTGGATTGTGCCGCATTCTTCAGTCGATCGCTACCGGAACTAATTTCGAGCGCCCATTTGAAGCCCAAATTTTTATTTTCGATGGATGATTTCAAGTGGCCTTGCAAGTCATTGGTGTGATTCGTTTCATCACCGTTGACCCCGTCCTAGCTTACATTACTCCACCGGCTACGGCAAATCGCCACCCCAGCGTTTTCCGCCATATTTCCGAAACTTTCCTGCGTTTCTAGGAGGTGAATACTCCTTCCTTATGCAAAGCAGACATCAGTTCGACGGCTGAAAAACAACCTTTAGTAAATTCTATTATAGCCTCATTTACGCCCCAATTTATGGCAAGAGCTTTTTCTTTAAATTGTTCTTGTTCCATCAAAGAAGGGACCACAGCATCTTTTGCCGCTTTCAGACCCTTAGCGATTTGTGTAAATTCACCGAGGTGCTCACGTCTTATTATTCTTTGGGAGCCTTCCGTCGTCATTCTTCGAAAAAAGTCCTGTCTTTCCTCGGGTCCGAGATTGAACATTGACGCTTCAAGGTAAGCGTTCATTGCTTCCATCGCCCCTTGTTTGGGGTCCGGCAAAAGAGAAGCCAGTTGAATTGCAAAGTATAAAAATTGAGCTCGATTGCTTAGATCACTTAAATCTAAAAACGTACGTGCCCGCGAGAGGTAAAATTTTACGGCAACGGCCGCGCCATCGGCTGTGAGTTCGCCGCCTTTGAACAGACGTATGACTTCGTTAACGAAGTTTCCATTGTGAAATGAGATACATTTAAACTTTTCCGCCATCCATTCCACACATGCCTCTGGATCATCCGTGTTTGCGGCGAGTTGACGGAGGCAGGCTGCGACGGTGCCGCATGTTGCAAAATCTTGCCGTGCACCTGTACTGCGATATTCATCAATGAAGATTTGAGGTATAGGCCTCGGGCTCTCACGTTCGCCTAGGCCCCTCGCTTGCATTTCGGGATAATCTGTTGGTTCCATATCGATGGGGTCAGTACCGCCAAATCAAAGGTGCGTCCAAACCACCCCAAAGCGCATCCAGGCAACCCCCAAACACTTGAAAACCACCCTCCAGATTCGGGTTGCATATTTACTTCTTCAATTCGTATTTCCATACGAAACTTCCTTTTTTAAAAATACCAGCAATTGATCTCTAAAACTGTTTCAATTTTCACTAGTTTCTATGCCCGCTAATCAAACAGTCCTGCTTGTCCCAGTTGCCAGCGTAACCAATCTGTATCTTTGACTCTCATATTTTCCATGGTGCTGACTATTTCTTTAGCGCGTTCTTCAAACTCTCCTTCGAGTAAGGCATCACCAAAATTTGTCTTAGCATCTGTCAATCCATTTGCAATTGCCTGGAGAATTGCATGAAGTTCGCGATCATACGTGTCGTCCGCAGTCTCTAAGTTAATTTCATAACTTTCACCATAGGCCCTTAGTAGACTTTCCATAGCCGGTCCGGTTTTCTCAGATGGAAGTAAGGCGACAAGTAGGACCGCGAACCTAAAAAATTCTCCCTTCACCACCCTTGTTCCTGTTCCTTCAAAGGACTGTTCATTTGCTCTAAATAGAGCAATTCTTGATTTGTAAAATTCTACGGCAGCGGCTGCGCCTTCGGCTGTGAGTTCGCCGCCTTTGAACAGACATATGACTTCGTTAACGAAGTTTCCATTGTGAAATGGGATACATTTAAACTTTTCCGCCATCCATTCCACACATGCCTCTGGATCATCCGTGTCTGCGGCGAGTTGACAGAGACGAGCTTCGACTATGCCGGATGTTGCAAAATCTTGCCGTGTACCTGTACCGCGAAACGCATCAATGAAGTCTTGAGGTATAGGCCTCGGGCTCTCACGTTCGCCTAGGCCCCTCGCTTGCATTTCGGGATAATCTGTTGGTTCCATATCGATGGGGTCAGTACCGCCAAACCCAAAGGTGCGTCCAAACCACCCCAAAGCGCGTCCAGGCAACCCCCAAACACTTGAAAACCACCCTCCAGATTCGGGTTGCGCGTATCTTTCTTCAACTCTTTTACTCATATTAAACTTCCTTTTTTAAAGAAGAGCATTCCATAAAATTTTCAATAAACTGCAAAAAAAAATTAAAAAAATTTTAAACCCGAAGAAGGGCGAGTGAAATTCTTCATGCCAACCTTCACATGCTTTCAAGCACCCCTTCATTAACTATTGCGCCTTTCACGCTAAAATAAGTTCCGAAACCACGCCATTCAATGCTAGCCTCATAAACGGCATCATCCACCGCATCACTTACCGCATAGGCAAGAGCTATAAGAGAACCCCCGCTAACGCCTCTTTCCTTGGCCTCTTTGAGAGCCAAAGCGACTTCTTTATACTCAGCGGGTATGCCACCTTCGTTAGCAGTGGCAATCAATTCTTCGAGGGCTCCAAGATTATCTTCGAAATATCTTTCAAGATCATCATTTATTCTCGACCAAATTACTCTCAGACTTTTTTCAGGCTCGTCAGGAACATATGACCTGATAATCGCCCGAAAATCGGGAGCCGAAGACGGCACGTTTCCCATGCTGTAGGGAGACAAAAAATTACTGATGCTTTTAATAAAATTCATAATCCTTATTATCTTTTGAGGATTTTAAAAAAAAATAAAGAAAAATTTTAAAAATTTTAAAAATTTTTCCATATGTGTTCCCACTCGGTGTCCATATGTCCATGGAATTCCGTAACTTAACTTACTAGAGAAACTGATGTTGCGCCGTTCCACCGTTTGGGTTTTTTCGAGCAAGCGGTCGGAGAGGGTAGTCTTCCCATGGTCGATATGGGCAATGATGCAAAAATTTCTTATCCTCGAAACATCTTCAAATCCCAAAAATGGTAGATCCTACAGTTTTGGGCAAATTATTGACCTTTGGGTGGGTTTTCTTTGCATGGCTTTCATGCTATCTTACATCGAAGGAACCCTCGTCGAAGTTGGTCTGCTGCATGTTATCATAGGTATTGGCGGGCTGGGGTATCACATTAATGCGCCACTAACGGTCATCGAAAAGTTGCCAAAGGTTGGGAATGTCACTAAGCTTTATTTGAGTGAAATCATACGCGAAGATCAGCACGATTTATACGGATTTTTATCGAAAAATGATCGCGATTTTTTCGAATTGATGATCGCCCGGGTAAGTGGAATCGGTCCCAAGATTGCTCTGAATATCATGAGCAGATTGTCGGTAAATACGCTAAAAAGTGCCATATTTTCGCGAGATACGGAATTACTCAAAAAATGTCACGGAATTGGAAAAAAGACCGCCGAACGAATTGTTATCGAGCTCGGAGACAAAGTGGACAGCGCTTTTCCTGTTACACAGACCAGCGGTGCTATTCCTTCTGATGCGGTACAGGATGCCATACACGCCCTCATATCCCTCGGATACAAGCCCACTGAAGCTGACAAGCATGTGAGAAACGGATTGGCAAAGATCGGCGAATCGGCCTCCTCGGAAGAATTGATAAAGTATGCCTTAAAATCATGAGCGAACAGATCTGCGTTCGACACCCAAGTAGCCCAGGCAGGTCAATTAAGCTGCCAATCATTTACAATGGCGACTTGTGCATAGCCCTTAGCAAACCTGCCAATTTCCCCTGCAAAGGGGAACGGTTTTCAATCTTGGAGCAAATATGGGCAGGACTGCAAAAATCATCCATAGGTCGCCTTGATTTGGAACATCCGGATGTGGTGTATAACTTAGAAGGCGGCGCGAGTGGCATACTTCTTATCGCAAAAAATAAAGGGGCAATAAAAATTTTGAAAAATGCCTATGGATCATACCTGTTTGAATTCACCTTTGACCTGTTATGTGAAAAGTCTCCCTGCAACAAAGAAATGGAGATAGCTTGCTCTCTGCCAATTGCTCGCCATACATCAAAAGAAATGATGCTCATATCAGCGAAAATGGGAAAAAAATCGTATACTGCTTTCAATTTTATCGAAAGCGTCGATCGATACGAACATTGGCAGGCTAAATGCACCTATTTGCGGCGGGA
>JAIRMI010000009.1 GCA_031258795.1 Puniceicoccales bacterium
TCCGTATCCGGAAATTTAAAATTTGACTGCACTTTCCCGCAGATGGACCTTTCTTCTAAAAAAAAGCTTAAGGCTGAACTGGGGTTTAGTAAAAATTCTCTAATTTTGCTCGGCTCATCGACCTGGCCCGGCGAAGAGGAGTGGCTGATCGGGTGCTTTTGTGAAATTCGCAGGCAAACGCAAAAAGATTGGTGCCTATTACTTGTCCCCAGGCACGCGGAACGCCGCGAAGAAATCGTGTCTTGCCTCAAAAAAAGTAAGCTTCGTTGGCATCAGCGGTCCCTGGGAGCCGCTACTAATCAGGTAGATATTTGCCTCGGAGACACAACGGGAGAGCTTGTGCGGCTGACTGGCGCTTCCGATCTGGCTTTTATCGGGAAAAGTTTACTGGGGAACAGCGGCGGTCAGTCACCTCTAGATGCTGCGGCTTACGGAGTTCCGATAGTTTACGGTGACAGCATGACCAATTTCCGAGCAATTTGCCAATCTCTAGAATCAGCTGGCGGAGCAGCGAAAGCCGCCGATGCGGAATCGGCGCGAAAAATTCTAATTGAACTTGCCTGCGATGGAAATAAACGGGCAAATTTAGCAAGAGTTTTATCCGACTGGTACACGCAAAACTGTGGAGCTACGGAGTATACCTATCGTACGATCATTGGGGATGTTTTCAATGGCGAATGAGCAGAAAATCAGTAGCAAGCAAAACCCAAAGGTAAAATTTGTGGCAAAACTGCGCGATCGCGGAAAGAGAAATCGCGTGAAATTGTTCATCGTTGAGGGGTTTCGAGAGTGCTCCCGTGCCTTTGAGAGTGGCACTAGCTTCGAATTTTTATTTTTCTGTCCAAAATTTTTTCGAAATGAAGATTTTGACAAATTTGTGCAATGCGTTGTGCAAGAAGGAGTTGATATTTTTGAGCTGAGCGAAGATGTCTTTCGAAAGGTCAGCGTACGGGATAATTGCGATGGCGTTTTGGCGGTTTGTAAAACATGGCAGCGAAACCTAGGGGAGTTGAAATTTCACGAAAATTCACTTTTCCTCGTGGTTGATGGCATTGAAAAATCTGGAAATCTTGGAGCACTTATGCGCTCGGCGGAATCAGCAAATGTCGATGCCATGTTTGTTTGTAATCCGGTGACTGACATTTTCAATCACAATGTCGTCCGGACGTCACAGGGAGCGTTGTTTTCGCTGGAGATTTTCCAGGTTCCGCGGGAGGAAGTTTGCAATATCCTGCTTAGAAATAATATTTCCATTTTGGCAACGTCTCCATCGGCATTGACTCCCTATTGGGAAGTTGACATGAGGTCCTCCTCGGCAATAGTTGTCGGATCGGAGCATGACGGACTGCCGGAGTTTTGGCTACGCAACAATCGTGTGACAACGGTCTCAATTCCGCAGCTTGGAAGTTCGGATTCTTTAAATGTCAATGACGTGGCTGCCATTGTGCTGTACGATGCGCTTCGGCAGCGCCTATCGCAAAAAGGCCAGCATGGATAATGATTTTTTTTTAACGGATAAAATTGCCACTGTTGTGGCCAGTTTCGGGGAACGTCGCCCTAGCTGGGATGATTATTTTATGGCAACGGCGCTGCTAATCTCGGCAAGGTCGAGCTGTGAAAGATTGCACGTTGGATGCGTATTGGTTTCCGGTGGGGAATATCGCCATCGTGTCATCGCTGCTGGATACAACGGTTTCGTGGCCGGAGCACCGCATAAATCTCGCATTCGCGACGGCCATGAACAAGCGACAATCCATGCCGAGCAAAATGCGATCACCGATGCGGCAAAACGAGGTGTAAGTATCATGGGGTCAACGGCATACATCACTCATCACCCCTGTCTACAGTGTGCCAAATTGCTCTCTTCGGCTGGTATAGTGAAAATTAAGTACCACTTTGACTACAGTAATGATCCCCTGGTCGGTGAGCTGTCAAAGGAATGGGGATTGCCCATCGAACAATTGTAACATGTTTATTCTCAATAAATTAGACAATTTTTGTTTTGGGACGGGACAGTACTATGAACCTGTTTCGCTGGGAACTATCCCTTATCGATTCGGCTAACTGGAAATTTTCCTTGGCAAATTCAAAGACGGCTTGGTGTTGAGTTTCTCCGGTTTCAAGCGCCAAAACACCATTGGCTTTCAAAAATCGTGGAGATTGGTCGATTATTTTTAATAAATCAGCCTTACCGCCATCACCCGCACACAGGGCCAATTTTGGTTCAAAAAATTTTATTTCCGGTTGGCACTGTTCCCACTCCTCCTCCGATAGGTATGGCGGGTTGGAGGCGATGAGATCAAAGCTGCCGAAAATATTCGAAAACCAATCCGATTTAGCAAAAGTTATACTTTGAATGGAATTGGCCGCGGCATTCTCCCTGGCCAGCGAAAGGGTTTCCGAGCTATAATCGGAGGCGCACGTGTGCGATTTTTGGAAAAATCTAGCCAAAGAAAGAGCTATGGCCCCACTGCCTGTCCCTAAATCAAGGATGCTCAGCCTTGCATTTTTGTATTGTGAAAATTTTTTTATTAAAATCTCCACGAGTTCCTCCGTTTCAGGGCGTGGAATGAGGGCACAACTATCCAAATTGAGAGTCAAGTCGTGGAACGGCCACTTCCCTATTATGTACTGCAAGGGCTCGTGGTTGGCACGTCGCGTCAGGAGAATTTTTATGTCATTGAGCTGTTCAACGCTTAGCTTTTCCATGTACCTCAGGTACAAATCGATACGTTTACACTCAAGTACTTTGGTCAGAATACATTCGGCTTCAAAGCGAGGATTGGAGATGTTTTTTTTTCGCAAAAATTCTTCGGATTTCTTCAGTATGTCAATTAGTGCCGGCATTTTAATATTTTTGCCTTGCGGCTGCGAATAATATGCCTGCCCATTCCGAAAAATATGTAGCTTAAAAATATCACCGCCATGGCAAGCTCTTGGATGAGCGTAAACAACACGATAATTGCAATTCC
>JAIRMI010000034.1 GCA_031258795.1 Puniceicoccales bacterium
ACATGCAAACGGTTCCAAATTTAAGTACGAATGTTGTATACGAAGGACGACAAATGATATTTTGTCAAATTTGTGCCGGAGAGGATTTCGATCCGGATTTAATTCTATGCAAGTGGCATCTCCCTATCTCCAAATTGCCTGAAGACCTAAGCGTATACGAGTTCGTCGAAACCTTGCGGGAGTTCGGATACAGAGAAATGCAATGTGCGCATCCAGGTATCAACCTTGGGGTAATTTGCTATTTAAATGGGCAGGAGATTGGGGAATCTGAAAAGTTTTCTTCATTTAAAATTGGGCAAGTTCCCCTAGCAGAACGGACTTGTGTTGTTTGCATATTCGATAGGGATTGTCCCCTCCTTAAGGAGCAGCTATCTGAGTTATTGATTGGCATCGATTTGGATTTTTTTTTAATGGCAAGGTTTGTCGACGCCATCTCTGATTCCTATCAATCCATTTGCAATCTTACAAAAGACATATTTCAAATGGAATACGTTGATTTAGTGATACAAGATTAACCAATAATTTTCTCTTTCAATAAAAGAGAGATTTTTGCTGAGTGTTTTGCAGATTTATGTTGCAGACAATGGAGATAGAGTTCATATCTTAGCCGTGTCCATTAGCTTTGAAGTTCTTGGGAGCAGCAGTAGGGGAAATTGTTACTTACTTAGGACGGCGGAATCAAACATCCTCATCGATGCTGGCTTTTCCAAGAAAGCCATTGTTTTTTTACTCGGGCAACGCGGTCTGTCGATTGATGACATTCATGGAATTTTTGTCACCCATGAGCACAACGACCATTGCGCTGGAATCAAGGGGCTGAGCAAATTTAAAAGCATAATTTTCCTGGCAAATGAGAAAACTGCGAAAGCTGTAAACATTAAATTGGACAAGGATATAAATTGGACTTTGTTTGAGAACGAGCGTGGTTTTTCCTTTCGAGATTTGGAAGTAGTTGCCTTTCCTCTGCCCCACGACGCCGCCGATCCCGTTGGCTATACTTTCTCTTTGCGGAACTGTTCCGACGGGCCATTTTTCAGCAAAATATGCATAATGACGGACTTAGGCTACGTTCCGCACGGTTTGGCGCAGTACACAAACGATGTCGATTGGCTGGTTATCGAAGCGAACCACGATCTGCAGCTTTTAGAATTCGACCCGAAGCGCCCAATCTACATAAAAAATCGCATCCGTGGCAAGTTTGGGCACCTGTCAAACGATGCGGCATTGTCCTTCATTTCCCAAAATTACTCAACTAGATGGAAAAAAATCACCTTCGTTCACCTGAGCAGCGACTGCAACAATCCCGAGATCGTGCATAGGATGACGCAAAAGTGTAAGCTCCTGAGAAATTTGGAATTTGAGGTGGCGGACCCTCTCCCAATTAGGTGCGGTCAAGAAACCTGTAATCAAAAATCAACGTTGATAACCGCTCCAACCGGGGCATGGTCTGAACCTTTTACATCGGTGTAAATTTTTGCCTTCGCGATGCTTTGGCGTAGCGCTTCGCTGACGAGCACATAGTCAATTCTCCAACCCACATTTCTTTCGCGCGCATTTGCACGGTATGACCACCAGCTATACTGCTCTTTTTCGTGGGGATATTGGTGGCGAAACGTATCAATAAATCCGCCGGCCAAAATATTCAAAAACCCTTGCCGTTCCTCGTCTGTAAACCCGGCATTGAAATGATTTCGCGCCGGATTAGCCAAATCTATTTCTTGATGAGCGACATTTAAATCTCCGCACACAATTGTCGGTTTTTTTTTGGCCAAATTTTGTATAAATGTAACAAACTTCCCATCCCACACCTGGGAACGAAATTGTAATCGCCCCAGCTCCGCACCGGAGTTTGGCGTATAAACATTAACAACGAAGAATCGACCATATTCCAACAAAATTACCCTGCCCTCGTGCCGTTCGGTTTTCCACTCAATTTCAACGTCCGTCGAAAGTGATAGCGGCTCGTATTTTGTAAAAATTGCCGTTCCAGCGTAGCCAGGTCGCTCGGCTGAATTAAAGATTTTAATGTATTCGGGGAGAGAAATTTCCGGAATTTGGCTCGCAGCCACCTTGATTTCCTGCAGGCAAATTATATCCGGATTTAATTGTTTGACGCTCTCCTCCAAACCCTTGGATAAAGCTGAACGCAAGCCGTTCACATTCCAAGAAACAATATTCATAGGCCAAATAATCTCCATCCGCAGAAGATATTCAACAAAATCTTACCATCGCAGCTTCCCAACTACCCAATGAACAAACTTGAGTAACGTATATAATGCAAAAAGCAATTCCTGAGAGATGTGAAGTGAATAATAGGTGACAATCTGTAAAAAAGTAAAAAAATTTCATATGCTGGCTGCACATTGCTATCTTGTTTAACCTACACGTTCCCTCGGATTCTTCCCGGCCACAAAGCCAATCACCTTTTTCCCCTTTGCTGATTTGGCATTTCGCCTGTACAGACGGCGATCGATTCCACTCTCATCCACATAGGCTATGTCTTCCTTTTTGTAGACGGACATTGCCCTCTCATACTCCTCACGTTTCTCCTCGTCCCGTTCTTTACTCCACCCAGGCATTGAAGACTTCTCCATCGGTAGTGCAATTGTAAATACATTCGGCAATGGTCTCACCGTCGACATACCCGGCGCCGATGTTCGTCCTCTGAAATTTCTTCCCGGCCACAAAGCCAATCACCTTTTTCCCCTTTGCTGATCTGGCATTTCACCTGTGCAAGTGGCGATCGATTCCACTCTCATCTACGTAAACTATGTCTTCCTTTTTGTAGAGGGCAATGTCCGTGTACAAAAATCCTTCACCTCTTCCCTTCTCTCCGATGCTATTCATTATGCCTTTCTGGAGTAAGATGACTATATTGCGTTTATGCTACGCTATTCCTGTAACATCTCGCGTATGATGTGAGTGGTCGTTAGAAACACACAAAGCTGATTTATGAACATATCAGCGGAGAAATCGTTAATTTTTGCGGAAAAAGACAGGATAAAATAGTTAGAATTTTTATCAACAGATATGACAGATCCGGCCGTTGCAATTTGAAACAGGTTGGCCTCCAATGCTCGGCGTAAAACTGTTACATCATTCGATGCGGCTATGAGTGGTGAGTACAAGTAAAACATACCTTTGTCTTCCAGTAGTTCCAGGGTGCATTCTATGCCATCTTTATAAAAAAACTTACATTTGTTATGCTCGTCTATGGTAAAATTTTCGCCCTTTTGCTCATTGAGAGCCTTTAGCCATGCATTAACATCACCCTTAGTATCCGTTGTCATATTCACAACTTTTGTTTAAATTTCTTTCGAAGAAACGTGTCAGTAGGATAAAACATGTTTCCAGATAAGCAATAATATTACAGTTTATTGAGAGAAAACATTTATTTTTTTCGAAAATTTTTATACCATTGTGCAATTTGAGGACAATCCGTTGGTTCCCTTTAAACACTTCAGCCGTCTTTTGTTCCAGGCAAGCGACTAAAACTTTCAGTAACTCAGGCTTTGCCATACCCATTTCATCGGCCATTGCATCAAAATTTTCCTCGATACAGCTCAAGATTTTGTACATCTCTATAATTGCTAGGTTAAAGCTTGTTTTGGCATTGAGTGAATTTAGCCAGGACTCGTACATGTTTGCTATTTTTTCCAGAGCGGAAGAAGAATAATGTTTTTCGGAATGCAGCTTAAAAACAATGCAGCGACTTAAAATTGTCGGCAAAAGATCATACTTATTAACAGTGGACAGAAAAATTGTGGTATCAGCCGGCGGTTCCTCGAGTGTCATAAGGAACGAATTTGCCGCATACTTGTTCATGGATTCGGCGTGTTGCACATAGGCTACCTTATTCTGCCCAACTTTCGGTGAAGATTGGATGTTTGTTATCAGTGATCTGATATCGTCGGCTACGATTTGCGAGCTTGTGGCATTGGGACCTACCGTGAAAAAATCCATATGGTTTCGGCAATCGTCGCAGTTTAACAGCTTGTTGGCGAGATAATTGACAACACCATCTGCGCTCTCCGGGTCGTTGGACAGCAGCAAAATTGCCTGGGGCAAGTGACCTTCGTCATAAAGCCTATACAGAGCTTTAAAGGCTCGTTGTTCTTCGATGTTACATGAACCTTGCTCGGTACTCTCGCCGGATTTCATTCTGAATATCACTAACGCTTTGATCACCATTGACGACTAAAAATCTGCGATCACCTTTGGCTATCGACAGATAACCATTCCGTACATCATTGAAAAACGATAGGTTTTCCTTCTCGATGCGGTCAATCTGTCCTCTACGCCCAAGTACTCTTCTGACACTCTCTTCCGAGGTTATATCGACGATGATCGTTAGATCGGGCATGAGATTATTCGTGGCAAATTTGTTTAAGAATGCAACGTCAGAAGTTGGAACTTTACGTGCCGCTCCCTGGTAAACGGTCGAGGAGTCGGAAAATCTGTCACATAAAACATCATCGCCGCGCGTGAGGGCTGGTACTATTTTTTTCTCCATGTGCTGGGCGCGGCTCGCTTCGAACAGTAATAGCTCCGCTTTTGCCGAAAAATGCCCATCCAAGCATTTGTCCTTCAAGAGAGTTCTGATCCGTTCCCCCAATTCGGTACCACCGGGTTCGCGGGTCATGAGAACACGTTTGCCAATGGAAACTAGCCATTCACCTAGAAGCTGTATTTGCGTACTTTTACCGCAACCCTCTATTCCTTCGAATGTTATGAAGTTTCCCATTCAAACCAGTCTCATTCGCTGTATCTGTATTGCGTTCGGCGGAGCAGCATTTTCGACGTAATACTTGGCTGCCGCACTCCCGGAATGCAGAGCCGCAGCCAAGTCAGATGCCTTGGTGTATTCGCTCAAGAATCCGCCATTAAAGTGGTCTCCTGCCCCCGTAGAAATTTTTGGATGTTGGGAAAAATATCCCTCAGCAAAAGAAAGGTTGCCATCATAACCTGCCGACATGGTGTTTGCATGCACAAAGCAAGCACTTATGCCAATGCTTTCCAGTATCATTTTGGCTGCGATGCCCATACTTTCCAGCTTCTCAACTACCGAGCCATTTTTCCCAAGCGCAGACAGTACATGGCCAGCTTCTTTTAAATTAACACCGAGAATTACCGGTCCAAGTGCGTTAAATTTTCCCATTATGGCACAAATGGATCTAATATCCGCCTCCGTGCGCTTTGCCGGATCAGCGAGATCGAAGAAAAAAGTTTTTCCGCTTCCTATCTCGCTCAGGACAAATTCTAAAATGCCGTTTAAATTTGTGAGCATCGTCCAATTTACGAAGCAAGCAAGGTCGCAAGAACGCAGAACTTCGGAGAATTTTTGCCTACCGACACGTTTCAAAATACAGGCCAAATCAACTTTAGCCACGCCGTGCATTTCGCCGAAAATGATCTTCCCATCGCCAAATTCCAGAGACTGTGTTTTGCCTGGTTGCCCAACTGCTATTGCTCCGTTATCTCTAGAAAATTGGCTGAAAATTTCGTGCTCTATCGTGCCGATGTAGGTCGTGTTAAAGTCGAGTTTTCGCAATGCTTCGCTCAGAAGAGGACCATTGCCGCCAAATTTTTTGCACACGGTCTTAAGTTCAACGTTTGTACTTTTCCCATTCGCATCCAAAACGCGCTGCCCAAAGTCACCTATAGAATTTATGTAGATTTCATTGTTGCCATCGCGATAGTCTATGGCATGAAGGATCGTGTCGATGAAGCCGTCAAATCCGATAAATGCCTGTTTCTTTTTCATTGAAAGTGGAAAGGATTTAACGTGAGCTCACCAAAAAGTAAATCTTAAAAATTCGCCATGGGACTGTTTTAGAGAGCTTTAGTAGCGAGCTGACCTGCGTAGCATTTTTACTCCGAATACTGCTAGAGAAATGTTTGGCAGCCACACGAGTATCTCGGGATGTAGGTGCGTTTTGTCTCCAAACCAGGAAAACATAACCATCGAAAAATAATAGCCCAAAGCGAGGATGAGAGCGATTGCCGTATTTATTGAAGTGTCCGATCGCTTTGTGCGAATTCCAAGCGGTATTGCGACCAAAGTTAGGGCGAGCACACCAAAGGACATGGCTATGTTGCTCGAGATGTTCGTATCAACCAGCTGCCGGTCATGCTTAATGGAAGCTTCCGTAAGAGGGGCCGCTTCGCTTTGATGCCAATATTTACGGGCTTGGAGCAGTTCATTGATGTTCATATGGCGCAGTTTTTTCTCGGGGGGATTTATTTTTCCCATTATTTCTGTTATAGGCAGAGCGATGGAAAGTTCGTTGAAGAAGATTATGTCCGAAAATGGTTTCCCATCTTCATTGCTTTTTTTGTTGAAATGTTCTCCGCTGCCGTTCACCAAAGCGAGCGTGATCGCATTTGAATTATCGTCGTAAGAAATCGTTCCATTTGCGGCGGTTATGTACACATCCACGGTGCCCGCTTCGGAGAGTTGCCAGATTTTGAAACCGGTCAATGTGCTAGAGGAAATCGAATCGACGTAAATTACATATCCCGGGAACCAATTTATGAACTCGTGGGCTTTGATGAACCTCGTTGGACTATTGCGCAGTATTTTTTTAAACGATGCGCGGTACTCGTATAATGAGCTTGGCGCATAGTATAGGTTAATCAGGCAGGATACTCCCGTTGAGAATGCGGCAAACAAAAAGATCGGTAGCAGTATCCTGTAGAGGCTGATTCCGATACTTTTCATGGCGAGAATTTCATTGGACGATGACAGCTTTCCAACGGAAACCAGCACCCCCGTTAAAATTCCCAGTGGAAGCGCATAGGATATCACAGATGGCACTATGGTTGCCATTATTTTTACGCTTTCGAACAGAGAAAGTCGGCCACTCGCGATCCATTCAAGCACCCCTCTGGCAGCATTCCCTGAAATGAGGACGATAACAAATAGTGCAATGGACAAAAAGCATGCAGTTATCGTTTCCTTGGCAACATGCTTAAAAAATATTCTCACTTGACGAGAATATTGATAATTTTCGCGGGAACAAGTATGACTTTTTCAATAGTTTTCCCCAGCAAAAATTTGCTTATTTTGTCATTTTTTCGCACAACTTCCATGACTTGATCATGCTCTGCATTTTTATCAACGAAGCATTCTCCCCGAACTTTCCCGTTGATTTGAACGGCGATTTTTACTTCGCTTCTGCGATCGCGTGCGCAATATTTTGGCCAGGGAAGAAAGGAGATGCTCCCAACTGAACCATCGAGTCTGCTGTAAAGTTCCTCTGCGATATGAGGAGCAAATGGGGCGAGGAGCTGTAAAAATTTTATGGACTGTTCCTTTGAAATGGACTCTTCCTTTATAAAAGTATTTAGGCAAATCATCATCTGAGATATTGCGGTATTAAAGCGTAAGTTTTCGATATCCTGGGTGACCTTGCCGATAGTGTCATCTAAAACATTACTTGTTTCCTGGGAACCTTCATTGCCGAAAATTTTAACCTTGCCGTCGTCTGCAATGTAGAAATACCATATCCTCTTTAAAAAGCGAAAAACTCCTTCGATTCCCCGTGTACTCCATGGTTTCATCGCTTCCAATGGCCCGAGGAACATTTCGTATAGACGCAAAGCATCAGCTCCGTATTGTTTTATGACTTCGTCGGGATTAACCACGTTCCCACGGCTTTTGGACATTTTCGAGCCATCTTCACCGAGAATTATGCCCTGATGAAACAATTTTTTGAATGGTTCTGAAGTGGAAACTGCCCCTATGTCATAGAGAAATTTGTGCCAAAATCGTGCATACAGAAGGTGCAGTACGGCATGCTCGGCGCCCCCAATGTACATGTCTGGCCTTTGCCAATATTTTTCCGAATTTTCTTCGACCAATGCCGATGAGTGGCGCGGCGACATATACCTCAAATAGTACCAGCAAGAACCGGCCCATTGGGGCATGGTGTTCGTTTCCCGGCGACCACGAATCCACATCCCGGCCGTCCCGGCATTAAATTCACAGGCTGGGATAATCTCTCCAGATATTGGATTGATGTAAACATTTACCCAATGATTGGCTTTGGCGAGTGGGCTTTCTCCATTGTCCGATGGCATATAGGATTCAACCTTGGGCAAAACTAGGGGAAGTTCTTTGGAAGTTAGCGGTATCGCACAGAAAGTTAGACCGTTGGACGTGTAGGAAATTTCCTCCTTTGGAAGGAATTCTTTGAAATAAAAACCATTCAGCTGTACCATGAAGTCATAATCCGGCTTTTCCATCCAGACGACGGGAATTGGTTCCCCCCAGTAGCGCTGACGGGAAAATAACCAGTCACGCAATTTATAATTTATTGCCCGTAAGCCACTCTTGAGCCTTATCAACTTATCGGTGATTGCCTCCTTAGCCTGCTGGCTGCCGAACCCAGTAAATTCGCCGGAATTCACCAACTTACCTTCGCCACAAAACAGCAACTCGGAAGAATCTTCGCCATGAATAACTTGCCTGATCTCTATGCCATATTTTTTAGCAAATTCGTAATCCCGATCGTCGTGGGCGGGAACGGCCATAATTGCGCCCGTTCCGTAGCTGTAAAGCACGTAATCTGCAATCCAAATGGGCAGTGATTCGCCGTTTACCGGGTTTATTGCGTATGCTCCAGTAAACACTCCCGTTTTGTTTTTGGCCAAATCGGTACGTTCGAGATCGCTTTTGCTCTTCGTCTGCTCCACATATGCCGCTACTGCAGCGCGCTGCTCGTCACTTACAATTGTTGATCCTAAGTTGTGTTCCGGAGCAAGAACCAGGAAAGTAGCTCCATATAAAGTATCTGGGCGGGTTGTGTAGACCATAATGGAAGAGGAATGATTTTCCACTTTAAACGTTATCTGTGTACCCGTTGATTTCCCAATCCACGCAACTTGTTGCCGTTTCGTTGACTCCGGCCAATCGACATCCTTCAATCCATCAAGCAATTTGTCCGCATATTTGGTTATTTTTAGCATCCATTGGCGTAAATTTTTACGTTCTACGGGATATCCACCACGTTCCGATACGCCATTTATTACTTCCTCATTGGCCAAGACGGACTTCAGCTCACTGCACCACCAAATCGGCTTTTCATCGACATATGCCAGGCCGTGTTTTAACAATTGTAGAAAAATCCACTGTGTCCAACGGAAGTAATTGGGGTCCGTCGTGTTGACTTCCCGTTCCCAGTCAATTGCAAACCCAAAGCTCTGTATTTGTTTACGAAAAATGTCTATGTTGTTGGCCGTATTTATGGCTGGCTGGACACCGGTCTTGATTGCATGTTGTTCTGCCGGCAGTCCAAAAGCATCCCAGCCCATTGGATGCAAAACGTTGTATCCGCAAGCAATCTTATGCCTGGTAATTATGTCGCTAGCGGTATAGCCCTCCGGGTGACCGATATGCAACCCAGCACTGGAAGGATAGGGGAACATGTCTAGAACGTAGTATTTCTCCTTGTTAGAATTTTCCGTTACCCGGAAAGTTCTATCCTTTGCCCACTTTTCGTGCCAATGTTGCTCAACAGCCTCGAAGTCATATGCTATGCAATTTGTACCCATTTACCGATTACACAAAGCACAGAAGGGAATTCAACGCAAGAAAATTTTGCATTACATGGGTATGTACTTTAGGTAAAGCACACCCATGGGGAGGGCTAGGATTAAGCTGTCCATCAGGTCAAACATCCCACCTATGCCCGGAACAATATTCCCCGAATCCTTGACCCTTGCTATACGTTTGATGATTGATTCCACCAAATCACCTAGCACGGCTACCAGAGATAGGAGCCCAGACAGTAAAATGGTGTGTTGCAGCGTAATCGAAGGTATCAAAAAATTCCTGAACATGAGAAAAGTGATCAATCCAACGGTAATAGACGCAATTATACCCCCGATGAGACCTTCCACCGTTTTATTTGGGCTGAAATCGGGGGCCAATTTGCGCTTACCGAATGCGCAGCCAAATAACATTCCACCAACGTCGCTAAATTTTATAATTGCTACTAGCCAAAGGAGGGTACAAAGAGAAGTAACGGGCGAAGCATCGCACAAAGCTTGCATGTCACCGACAAATGCCAAGGGAAAGGTAAGCATGAATGGTACGTATGCAATGCCGAGTAGGGTAGGTAATAAAGACTCGCGAACGACCTTTATGGATCGTCTGGCGAACATATAAGCAATTATTATTATTGCCACGACAACCAAAGCTTCACTTGGGTTAGCCTTGAAAAAACACTGGGGAAGCCCGTA
>JAIRMI010000083.1 GCA_031258795.1 Puniceicoccales bacterium
GGTAGGTCACAGGGAAATGGAAGTAAACCATATGCCCGCAAGGATGGCAGGAAAAATTTTGTAAGAAAAAATGATAGAATACGCGCCACCGAAGTGCGCGTCATAGATTACAACGGCGAGCAACTTGGCGTCATGCAAACTAGCAGCGCCGTAGCCCTAGCTAAAAGCAAGGGTCTCGACTTGATAGAAATTTCCCCCAATACTCAACCTCCCGTATGCAAAATCCTCGATTTTGGCAAATATAAGTACGATGAGGGGAAAAAAAACAAGCAGAGTACCAAAACTCAGTCGTCGAAAATAAAAGAGGTAAAGCTACGCGTTGCTATTGACCAAAACGATTACGATACAAAGATGCGCCATTCCATAGAATTTTTAGAAAAGGGGTTTAAGTTAAAGATTTCTCTGATGTTTCGCGGTCGGGAGCTTGCTCACAGTGAAATGGGCTTCGATTTGGTAAAACGCTTCGCGAATGATCTCTGTGAACACGGTGTTTTGGATGTTGAACCAAAATTATTCGGAAAAATCATATCTGCCACAATGTCGCCCCTGTCTGCACAGAAAAAGCTAGCCCAGGTTCACAAAAGAGTAGCGCAGCCTACTAAGATTTTGGATGCCAGTGAATTACTAAAATTACAATAAAATGGTCAAGGTAAATTTTTATAGAAAAGTGTCGTCGTTTTTAGCGCTTGTGTGCGGTTTTGTTTGTTCACTGTGCCATGCCCTGCCAAACGGGGAATACATGCCTCTTGAAATGGTTGCCAAAGAACATCTCCTGAGAATGCCAATCAATAGGCCAGATAGAGTGGTATTGCGCGGAGATAACATTGAATTGTCGTTTAGGTCGGGATCTCTAGCATTTCACGCCAACGGCGTCTTAGTACCGTTTGGATTTTTCACCGAAACGAAGTGTGGAAAATTATGCGTGTCCTATAGCGACTATGTGGCTCATTTACGCCCATTTTTCACTATGCAACATCGAAGCAGTGTAAAAAAGGCAGTCATTGTGTTGGATCCTGGACACGGTGGACGGGCGGAAGGTGCGCTGTCGGCCACCGGTTTAAAGGAAAAAACTGTGACCCTTGATATTTGCCAAAGGCTCGCCCGGATACTTGAAAGGCAGGGACACATTGTCTATTTGACTCGCAATTCGGATACCTATGTTGAGTTGGAAGATCGTACAAAATTTGCGAACCAGAAATCTCCAGCCCTATTTCTAAGCGTGCATTGCAATGCGGCAAAGTCGAAATCAGCCCGAGGGATCGAAACTTTTGCGCTGACGCCCCATGGTCAGCCTTCGCAGCACCAAGTAAAATCATTGCAATCTGACTTGAAGCCATGTGTTGGTAATAAATTTGATGCGGAAAATTTAATACTGGCTTATGCCATTCAAGGAGCTGTTTTAAAAAAAATTGGATGTGTCGATCGTGGGGTTAAGCATGCCTGTTTTCACGTATTTAGAGGTTTGAATTGCCCTGGGGCTTTAGCGGAACTTGAATTTTTATCGCACCCGATAGAGGCGAAAAAACTTGCTTCAAGCAACCACCGCCAAGATTTAGCTCAAGGCTTAGCCGACGGAATAACATCGTTTTTAAAGTGCCACATTCCTAGCTGACTTCAATTTTAGGATAAGTTAGTAACAAAAAAATGAACGAAAGGCGATCTTTTATTGATTTGTGGAAAATATTTGCAATCTCTTTTGTTTTTATCCTGCTTTTGCTTCAAATTGCTCACATTTCGCTCATTGCATCTTTTCCAGCATTGCTAAGCAATGCAACCCCGTGCAATCTAAGACTATGCGCATTGAGAGCTTTTCAATTAGACTGTCGCATCGGAGGGATGTTAATTCTTCCATTTTTTATCGTTTCAAAATTTTTACCAAAATCCGTAGGTTTTCAACATAACTTCTTGCCATTGACATACCCGGCGCCGATGTTCGTCCTCTGAAATTTCGTCCCGGCTACAAAGCCAATCACCTTCCTTTCCTTTGCTGATCCGGCATTTCGCCGATGCAGATGGCGATCGATTCCACTTTCATCCACATAAACTATGTTTTCCTTTTTGTACACGGACACTGCCCTCTCATACTCCTCACGTTTCTCCTCGTCCACTTCTTTATAGGCCCTGGTCTTTTTTTCTGTGATCTTTAATTTTCTGAGTATCTTCCCAATGCAGCTCGTGCTCACTTTAAACTCACTGGCCATTTTCCTTTGATAGGCATCCGGATGCTCTTCCACATACCTGGCTAGCTTTTCCGGATCTAACTTCCTGTATTTTCTGTTCAGCGGTACACGCTCTAGATTCCCCGTTTCCCTCGACTTTTTCTTCTTCCATGCAAATATCGCACGCTCACTCACATCGAACACCTCGCTCCTTTCTTTTACTGTGTGCGTGCTTTCCTATTTTAACACCCTCTTTCTCAAATCCGTTGTACAGTATGCCATACATTCTATAGGTATAATCTTTATACGCTTTTGTCAAGTAGTATGACTATAGTTTGACTATAATTCATCCAATTAGCAAAAATTTGCTGCCAAAAAAATTCTCGCAATAGGAGTCTGTCTGGGTTAAATTTCTACTAATAAGCTAGATAAAAACAAGGAACGCACCTCGCCGTTAATGCTTGCATATTAGCTTTTTGGCCATTTGGTACCTAACCTTTGCTTCCAATTTTTCCACTTCCATGGGATCCATAGTGCTACGATTGTTTCTGGCTTCTTCGAGGGCTTGTTCCGCACGCTTCGTTGCCCGCTCAATTTCATCGATATCGGCTTTGCTCATATTAAGAAGTTCGTCGGTGATGATGCTGACAGCATTGCCGCTTACGCGGGCAAATCCCTGGTCTACGGCATAAATATCACGCTTCCCGCCGTTTTTTAAAATCAAGCCACCGGGAGCAATGATGGTAACTATGGGGCGATGCTCCGGCAAAACTTCAATTTCTCCGATTTCCGTTGGTATGACAACGGAATCTGCCTCTCCTTCGAAGTCGATCCCATTGGGGGTAATCACTTTCAACGCAAGCTTTGCCAAGTCATTGACCTCCCCAAAATTTCATTTCTTCAAAAGCACGCTTTGCTATGGTATCTAACAAAACATTAACCACAAAATTTACCCCAGAACGCTGGCAATAATGATCCACATCTACCCCATAGCCAACGGTCTCAAGGGAACCTCCACTAGCAAACCAACCTTTTTGCTCATATATGTTACGGAAAACAGTGTCTTGGTAAGCAATGAAGGGATTTACAGATATGAGGAGCATGGTCCCTGGCGGATAAGCGTGCTCTTCTAATAGCCTGCACATCGTAGCAGTACCGGGCCGCTTTTTGGAAACGGGATCTATTTCCACATCGACAAAATCACACTGCAAAGGAGACCTTCCAAAAAAATTCTTCCACATTAGCTTAGCTGCGTTAGCTTCGGTCAGTTCGAGGCCTTCCTCCAGTAGATCCCATTCAAGGGCAACCGAGTCTGTCTGCCAATTCAATGGACGCGCCCCCGCCAGAAAATAGATTTTCACAGAAGGGCTATTAGCCAAAATGGATTCCAGCTCATTTTTTAGAAAAGAACACTTTCTTTCCATGGGTTCAGTGTCACCGCCGAGGATAACGATGTAATCGTAGGAATCCCGCCTTGGCAGCACTTCCTCAAACATTCCAAGGGAATTACAGGCGGCTATGAACTCTCCAAAATTGCGCTTCGCTTTTTCATTAAAGTCTTTATAGCACTCCTCGCCTTTACGTAAAAAACATCGTTGAAAACACCCATTGAACTCCTGCGGAGTAGCGACCTCAATTTCTAGAGCTTTACATAAAGCAATACAGCCATTGCTCAGCTCTCCATCGGGAGTAAATAATGATTTCGCTGGTACAGATGTACTGGCAAACAATAAGCAACCAAAAGTAAGGATTTTTTTTGAAATACTCATAAATCTCAAATGTTTATTTTTTATCATCCCCAACAACATCTTCAATCGACCCCTTCATATAAAAATCATTCTCCGGAATGTTGTCAACATCACCGTCTAAAATCATTTTAAAAGAGCGTATTGTGTCTTCAATTTTGACATATTTACCGGCTATTCCCGTAAATACTTCACCAACGTGAAAAGGTTGGGACAGAAATTTCTGAACCTTTCGAGCACGGGCAACAACCAACTTGTCCTCATCGGGAAGCTCGTCCAGACCGAGAATGGCGATAATGTCCTGCAACTCTTTGTAACGCTGAAGCAGCGCTTGTACCCCACGCGCGACTTTAAAATGGTCCTCTCCAACAAACTCCGGCGAAAGAGCCTTGGAAGTGGAAGCTAATGGGTCCACAGCGGGATAAATTGCCAATGAAGCAATCTTGCGATCGAGGACGATGGTAGAATCTAGATGGGCGAAAGTGTTCGCCGGTGCGGGGTCGGTCAAATCATCCGCGGGAATGTAAACGGCCTGAAAAGAGGTAATCGAACCATTCTTCGTTGATGTTATACGCTCTTGGAATTCACCCATTTCCTGGCTGAGCGTCGGCTGATATCCTACGGCGGATGGGGAACGACCAAGTAAGGCGGACACCTCAGATCCGGCCTGTGAAAACCGGAAAATATTGTCTATAAACAGCAAAACATCCAGATGCTTTTCATCGCGAAAATATTCTGCTATGGACAAGCCAGTCAGACCGATCCTCATGCGAGCACCGGGAGGTTCGTTCATTTGACCAAATACTAGGGCGACTTTTGAATTTTCCGGCTGCTCCAAATTAATGACCTTTGAATCACACATCTCGTAAAAAAGATCATTGCCTTCGCGAGAACGCTCTCCCACACCGGCAAAAACGGAATACCCCCCACGGGCCATAGCAATGTTTTGGATAAGCTCCATTATGATGACCGTTTTACCAACTCCCGCACCACCAAATGCTCCAGCTTTGCCGCCCTTAACGAAGGGGCAAATCAAATCAATAACCTTTATCCCCGTTTCGAGAATATCGGAGCTAGTATCCTGATCCACAAGCGCCGGCGCAGGCCGGTGTATTGGGTACTTTTTTTCTGTGACAACGGGCCCCCTGTCATCCACTGGCTCACCGGCAACGTTCAAAATTCTGCCGAGAATTTCCATGCCAACCGGCACTTGAATTGTCGAACCCGTATTAACGACGAGCAAGCCACGGAACAAGCCATCCGTCGAAGACATTGCTACCGTACGCACACGCCCTTCACCAAGCAACTGCTGAACTTCGAGCACCACCTTGTCACCGCTATGTTTATTTTCAACGGTCAGCGCATTGTATATGTCCGGCACATGTTGCGGATCGAACTCGACGTCCACCACAGCTCCGATAACCTGCACTATTTTTCCTAAATTTTCCATAGTAACTAACCAGTTGCGGCAGCAGCAATTTCTATGATCTCGTTAGTGATTTTTGTCTGCCTAGCTTTATTGTGCTCCATTGCCAAACTCTTCGACAGTGAATCGGCATTATCCGTAGCATTTTTCATGGCGAACATGCGCGCACTATGCTCGGTGGCTTTCGCCTCCAAAACATCGCGGAAGATACTCTGAGACAAGAACATCTGGGACAGCTTGTCGACGATGGCCTGCACATTTGGTTCAAAAATCATCTCCTTGGGATCTATAACCACTCCTTCCTCCGAAATTTTCATGCGCCTCTTCAACGAATTTATTTCTTCGGTTAAATTTAGCATGGGCAAAACTCTGTTTGATACTTGCTCATGGACAAGAGGATTTACTGAGCGGGAATAAACAATCTCAACGGAATCCATTCCTCCCCCAAGGTATGCACCTTTCAAAAACTCGATTACCGGGCGCAGTTCGCACAATTCAACCCGATCACTCACAGAAAAATCGGCGAGCAAATTGCGGTGCAACTTAGATATAAACTGCGTCGCTTTCTTGCCTATGGTTACGAATTTTTCGTTGCCCGTTGCATAATCGGTGGCGATTTTTTTCACCAAACCCTGGTTTAGTGAACCGCACAATCCCTTCTCTGTGCCAATTACCAAAACTCCCCGATGCTTAATTTCCCGCTTCTCAAAAAATGGATGTTTTATGAGCTTTTCATTGAGTCTCGCCAGACAGGCAACAATTTCAGATAAAGCGAGGATGTACTGCCGACCACTCACCGCAATGCGCTGTGCTTTTTTCATCTTAGAGGAGGCAACGAGTTGCATTGCGTGGGTAATCTTCGCCGTGTTTTTTACCGCCTGCATGCGTCTCTTTATCTCGCGAACTCCTTTCATATTCTAAGCCTTGTTGTGCTGCGCCCACTCCTTTACTAATTCATGTAACTTGGCTTCGATATCGCCATCGATAACCTGCTTGGTCGCAATGTTATTGAGAGTAGCAGCGAAGTTAGTTTCGGCAAAATTTTCCAATGATCCCACCGAATCCGTAATCGAATCCACGGAAATGTCGTCAAAATAACCATTTTTCATTGCCCATAGCAAAAGAATTTGATTTTCAATGGGTTTTGGATGAAAGGTTTGCTGCTTAAATAGCTCAACGATGCGCATTCCTCTAGCTAGTTGCTTTTTGGTTTTTTCGTCCAAATCGGAACCAAATTGGGCAAAGGCGGCAAGCTCATAGTACTGGCCAAGCTCCAGCTTTATCTGGCCGGCAACCTGCTTAAACGCCTTAATTTGCGCTGATGAACCCACTCTCGACACTGAAATGCCAACCGAAATAGCCGGTCGAACGCCCCGATTAAACAGATCCGTGTCTAGAAAAATTTGACCATCCGTAATGGAAATGACGTTGGTGGGAATATAGGCCGAAATATCGCCAGCCTGCGTTTCGATGAACGGCAGTGCCGTCAATGAGCCACCGCCGTAGGCTTCATCCAACCTGGCAGCGCGCTCTAACAGGCGGGAATGCAAATAAAACACGTCACCGGGGAAAGCTTCCCTACCAGCGGGCCTCTTGAGCACGAGCGAAATTTGACGATACGCCACGGCGTGCTTCGACAGGTCGTCGTAAATGATCAGCGCATCCATGCCATTTTGCATAAACCATTCTCCCATAGCACAACCGGCATAGGGAGCAATATATTGGTTTGCAGGATTGTCCGAAGCGGCAGCAACGACAACGACGGTGTATTTCAAAGCATCATACTCTTCCAATGTTTGGATAAATCTTGCTATGGTGGAATTTTTTTGTCCGATTGAAACATAGATGGAGTAAACTGGCCGAAAATTTTCATCACCGGAAGCAAGACTTTTTTTATTAATCCTAGCCTGATTAATAATCGTATCGAGGGCAATGGCCCCCTTTCCGGTAGAGCGGTCACCGATAATCAATTCCCTCTGGCCACGACCAATCGGGATCATGGAATCTATGGCCAAAATACCGGTTTGTAAAGGCTGTGTAACGGGTCGCCTCGACATTATCCCCGGCGCAATACGCTCAACGGGATACATTTCATCGTAGGATATGTTCCCTTTGCCATCAATGGGACTGCCAAGTGCATCCACAACGCGGCCCAGCAAAGCCTTACCCACGGGCACGGAGAGCAATTTTCCCGTTGTTTGGGCCTCATCACCCTCTTTTAGGGCCGAATAGTCGCCAAAAAACACCACTCCCACCTCGTCGTCTTCAAGATTGAGAGCAATGCCAAACACGTCATTCTTGAACGAAATCATCTCGTTATACATCGCTTCGGACAGACCATCAACGCGGGCAACACCATCGGCAATGGACAATATTTGACCCACATTTTTTTTCACAACAACATCCTTCAGGGATGCGATTTCACGGCGAATTTCCTCAAGAATTTTTTCAGACATTTCCGGATTAGACCTTATTGAAAAATATTTTAATTACAACAAAAATATGTGAATATGCCCGCAGAAATTTTGCCTAACACAGAGATCGAAATATCTTGCAAGCCACAGGTTAACGTGGCCTTATGAAATAAGGCATGATTGCACGATTAGCAAACACAAATTGCTCCATTTTTCGTGCTCACAGGACAAGCCCTTGAAGTTTGGGTTTTAACTTCAATAACGCTTTTCACTTTCGCATACCAATGTACTGTCCTCCCATATTAGATATATATCCAATCTACAGGCCCTTCTTTTCTCGGATCTCTATCCCGAATCCAAGTTTTTGGAGAAATGACTATTTTATTAGGGGCATTTCCCAACCAAGCACCCCACCGGCTAAAGGTACTGTTTGCTATAATGTGGTGGCGGCAATGGCTCATCAAGACCATATCCTGCCAACTATCGCTACCCTTATTAAAGTCGACAAAGGTACAGGGAAAGTTTAGATGCAAATTTTCTTTCACCCAGACCATGTCGTCTGAAAAAATATAGAAATGCGGTTGTGAAACTTTATCGGCAATTATTTTCTCTGCAGCCTGGTAATATTCTAAAGGACAAATGGGAAATTTGACCTTTAGGTAATCACCG
>JAIRMI010000024.1 GCA_031258795.1 Puniceicoccales bacterium
TTTGGCAATGCATTCTGCTATGGATAGAAATGATATTCAAAACAATAGAGGGTTAGAAACTGATGCCACAGTTCCTAACAGAAACAGGGATGATCAACGGCAACAATTTGCTCAGAGATTCGGTAACCGTCGTGTTAGTGCTGAGCGTGAGGCACAAAATCTGCCAGAGCCTCAACCTCGCATGCAAGAAGGAAACGGACAGGGACGCGCAGCTGGAGTACCCAATGGAAACGCAGAAAATCAGCAGCAACCTAATCATGAACCCGTCAATGGCGAAAATGAAGAAGCTCAGAATGCCCAGGGGCAAGAACCTCAGTTCAGTATTTTCGAAAAATGTATAGAAATCGTTAAGAAAATTGTAAAAATTGTTAAAATTTTTGCAAATTACGTGAAAGCTGCTAATTCGTTTTTAACTTTCATGTTTGTCCTAGTAGCGGGTCTCTTTCTGGCGTGCAACAAGAGATTGATATTACTCGCAGCAGGCACAGTTATAGCAATATGCGGAGTCTTGACAGTTACACCAGACCTAGGACTAAGTCGGGAAACAAAGTGTTGGTGTTTTCTGGCGGAGTTTTTGTCCAGCGTGATCATAGGTAATAGCATTAACAGGATATTTATATTTTTTTAATTGTAATTTTGCGAAAATAAAAGGAAGAACTCTTATTTTTAGGCGTTGAACAAACACAGAAAAAAGCTGAAATCTCTTTGATTTGATCTTACCCTCGCATATGGACCTTTAACATATGCGAAGTCGTAGCCTTCAAAATAAACCTCAATTAATCTGAGTGCTACAGGAAAAAACTTCGTTGTGTTTCTGAGATTGGCATGCCGATTTTAGACATTACGGCAAGCATGTCCTCCCAAACGGTGCGTTTAGCGGACTTTGTGTTATTGCGTAACAGATAGGACGGATGGAATGTAACCATGAGGGGTGTACTGTGAAATTCAAACCATCTGCCTCGGATGTTTTTCATGAGGCGGGACGAATTGTAACCGAGCAGGCCATTGGCTGCCGTTGCACCGAGAGCAACGATTACCTTTGGTTGGACGATTTCGATCTGTGCTTCGAGATAGGGTAGGCAAAACTGCATCTCATCCTGCGTTGGCGGTCGATTACCCACGGAACTTTCCATTTCCGGCCGCCAGTTCATAATATTTCCAATGTAAACATCTTCGCGTGGCAGTCCCATGGCGGCAATTATTTTTGTTAATAATTGGCCAGCTCGGCCAACGAAAGGCTCCCCAATAACTTCTTCATCCGCCCCCGGTGCCTCGCCGCAAAAAAATATTTCTGCGTCAAGATTTCCAACGCCCAAGACTATTTTTTTTCCGGGCCTAACGTGTTGTTTGCAAACGGGGCAGTTCAATACTTTATCGCGCAACCAATTGTATTTAAATGACTTATCTCCTTCTTGGATAAGTTTTATAGTGTTTTCGGGATAAGTATTTCGGGATAATTTTTCCGCTCTCGAGGGAAAATTTGTATCGCCGTTAAAATTAAGGGATTGAGATATTTTTTTTAAAAATTCTACACTTTGGTCCGATAAAACAATGCTACTTTTTCCGTCTCGAACCATGCTTTCAAGTTCTAAAATTAGCAAGTTCACAAGCGAAGACATGGGCGAAATATTTTTCGTTTTTGAAAAAACGCAAGTATGAATATTAATTTTTCGGTCAGTTTTATCTTGCCAATTGTATTTCTTTGACTAAGATGCCAGTTCATGAGAAGCATACTGCTGTGCGTTGATGGGTCAAATTATGCCACTCCGTGCGCGAAGTACACCATCGAGTTGGCTCGATTGATGGACGCGTACGTTGATATTCTTTATGTTTCCGATCTTCAAAGTTTTGAATTATCGGTTGTGGCAGATTTTGGTGGGGCTTTGGGCATGCAGACATTCAAGGAATTGTCTGATTCCAAGCAAAGTTTAGAAAATGAAAAAGCTAAACGTATCGAACGAAAGCTTACGCGCATGTTCCAATCGGCGCACTACGATGACAAATTTAAGTTTAATCATCGCGTTGGTGCCATAGTAGATATTTTCGAAGAATTTAAGAAGGATGCAATGGGAGTGGATTTGATCGTTCTCGGAAAACGGGGCGAAAATTCCGATGCTACTAAGGAAAATTTGGGCTCCACCCTAGAAAAAGTCCTGCGAGCGAGTACCTGCCCCTGTTTAATCGTTCCAAACAAATTTAGAGCTCTGCGCAAAGTTTTGATAGCCTATGATGGTTCGGAGCCTGTTAATCGGGCGCTGCAGTTTGTCGAACGCAATGCATTCTTCAAAGACTGTGAAATTCATATTTTAGCAGTTAATCCGGATGAAACCGTCCGCGATGGGCTTGATAAAGTGCGAGACTTGCTTCGCAGCATGGCTAAGTTGGACATCGTTACCTGCGAACGAGTTGGCGAAGTGGGGGAGGAAGTAGACAAATATGCAAGGGAGATGCACGCAGATTTGTTGATAATGGGAGCCTATGCCCATGGTGCCATTCGCCACCTTTTTGTTGGTAGCTCAACCTTGGAAATCCTGCGCCGCTCCAGTATTCCCGTGGTTGCTTTTAGATAGGCGCCCCGAGCATTCCCCCAGATACTTTGCGAAGCGTTTTTTATCCTTCTGCGCCAGTAAATCGGTATATAATTTTCCGTTCAAATGATCCACTTCGTGCTGTACGCAGCGTGCCAGCATACCGTTGCAGGATAGCACATGGTTGACATTTTGTCGATCAACAAAAGTTAGGACTATGCCCGCGGAGCGTTTGACGCGGCCAGAAAAACCTGGGATAGACAGACAGCCTTCATTTTGGCTAATTACTTCGGAGGAGAATTTTTTTATTACTGGATTGATCAGGCACAGAGGCATAATGGAGCCAATTTCTTTCACCTTGTTCCCATCAAAATCACATTCATCTCCTTCCGATAAGCAAGATGATACATCAATAAGTACAACTTTCGACAATTTACCTACTTGGGGGGCAGCCAGACCAATGCCTTCCGCAGCGTACATCGTTGCCAGCATGTCACCTATAAAATTTTCCAAATTTTTATCGAAATTCGTGACTATTTTTGTATTTTCTCGGAGAATCCTGTCTCCGACAGTATGAATTTCCAGAACTGTTCCGTGAAGCTGTTTAATTGCGAAATTCATTATTGACGATAATGCAAGTTTAAGGTTTTTTCAATGTGAAAGATGTATAAGGAATGTTTTCGTATGTTGAAAGTATTATTTTATGGTTGAGGAAGACTATTTTTAAGCTATCTCTGCCACGTAAGATTTCTCCGGAAAGGATTATGCGCCTGCCATTAGTATTCTATGGCGGGAAGGTTGTGCTTGTCGACGACATCAACAAGGCTCGTTGCGCCATTGCCGAACTGAGCAAGGAAAAGGTAGTAGGGTTTGATTCGGAGTCCAAACCCTCCTTTAGAAAGGGGGAAATGTACAATCCTTCCCTCATACAGTTAGCCGGCGAAAAGAAAGTTTATCTCTTTCAATTGGAAAAGATAAATGGGTTGGAACTGATCAAGGAAATATTAGAATCCAAAGACATCCTGAAAGCAGGCGTTGGCGTCGATCTCGACGTTACCCGCCTCCGCTGCCTCTCCTATTTTGAAGCGAGGAATTTCTTTGACCTGGGAAAATTGAGCCGTCGTCTTGGCATAGTTCACACTGGCCTGAGGAATTTAGCGGCGATCTTTTTGAATAAAAGAATATCAAAATGTGCCCAATTGAGCGACTGGAGCCAATCTGAGTTGACGGACAAGCAAATGATATATGCTGCAACGGATGCCTGGATCAGCCGCATGTTATATTTTAAAATGCGCTCCCTGGAGTAATTATTCGATGCACAGCATGAGGCTCAACGGCAAGAGAGGCAGGCTTTGTCCCAGGGCTTTGCCCCTCAATTTTTTGGGAAAGTGAAAAAATTTGTTTTCGTTGGATAATTGGCGAAATGTGCCCAAATTGAAGTCTTCAAGGTTGATTGAACAGCCATTAACGTGGGGATTTACAGCAAAAAATATGCGCTTTGAGGGAAGGGAAAGGTCCGCATTATACAAGGCTCCCAGTGCGCTTGTGCCCGGTGACTGAAAGAACCTTATGTAGGTGCCCGATGGCGTAAATGGGGGACGCAGGACAATACCGCGCCTCGACAGCCGAAATTTTACCCATTGCTTGAAAAATTTATGTGTATTGTAGTTTTTTACCAGAAGACCGTAGTCCAGGGTGTTTATGCCGCCGAGCTGGTAAGTGTTTCCCATGCCTCTTTTGGACTGTAGCATGTCTTGGCCGGCATGTAGCATAGGAATTCCGAAAGACATCATCAAAATTGCTAAGGCCAGGTGGCTGCGTTTGCGATCGTTGTCAGTACAGTTTGAACCATTGTGGTGCCAGTTTTCGGTGATTTTGTCTATCCAGCACATGTCATCGTGGGATTCCACATAATTGACACTCTGATGGGTGAATGCGCTTCTGTAACTCAGGCTGCCGTTTAGGAAGTACTTCATGCCATCAAAATTTCCATTGCCACGCACGTAATTTGCTAAAAAATCGCGATATTCGTCGTTCCAAGCGGAGCCGGAAAAGTGGCCTATCCTATGACCAAGACTTTTTCGAAAGCTCCACGGTTCGTAGATGATTTGTATGCCTTCCTTGACCAGCTTCAATTCCCGTTCAAGCTTGTATAAGAACTCTTCGCCAAGCAATTCGGCAAGATCAAAGCGAAAGCCGTCCACGTTATATGTTTTTATAAAATGAACCAGGGAGTCGATGATTAGCCTTTGCACCATGGGCGATTCCGTACGCAGATCATTGCCGCAGCCGCTGAAATTTTGCAAACTTCCGTCCTCATTTTTCCTAAAGAAATAATCCGGATCGATGTTCTGCAGATTATCTTGTTCGCCGATATGGTTGTACACAACATCCAAGATCACTGCCAGTCCCGCCCTGTGACAGGCACGCACTAGTCCCTTGAATTCCGCAGGCGCTTTTGCGGGAAAGCTGCAGTAGCCGCTCGCCGGTGAGAAAAAATTCACCGGCATGTAGCCCCAGTGGTACTCGTTTTTATCGCTGGCATCGGTCTCAGTGATTGGCTGAAATTCGACGGTATTGATGCCCAATTCGCGGAGATAGCAGTGTTTCTTGCCCAACCACTTCGATAGCCCATTGAAAAGCAGCCGTTGCTCCGGGCGGAGGCGAATGGGAGCATTTTTCAGCAGGTCTCGAACATGTGCTTCCAGGATTACATCGTCCTTCATTGGATGGGCGACGAAGTTATCTCGCAGCGGGAGGAAGGTCCGATCATTTAGTATCACGCCCGGGCCTCTACAAGAACAGGTTGCTTTGGCGTAGGGGTCCACTATTTTTGGCGCCGCTTCCCAATTTGTTTCGCTGCGGAAGAGCGCTTGGTAGTGGTAAAATTGGCCGTGCAGATTACTTTCCACCTCCGCGAACCAGGTATTATCCCACTCCCTCTTCATTGGAACGGCTTCGGGTTTATCCTCTGTGTTTTTGTAAATCAGCACCCTGGCTTCACGGGCGCGGGGAATAAAAATGCGAAATTTTGTTTTGTTTCTTTCTATTTTTGCTCCCAGCTCGCTGCCACTGTAACACGACAGCAGCCATGGCAGCGGGTCAATGGGCCGCGTTTGCTCATCGATTTTAAGGAAAAAATCATTGGCCAGGATCATCGGTGTCTCTGGGGCGAGGAAGATCAGGTGCGCCCCCGTTTTTGTACCGTCGAAGTAATAATTTGCTGAATTCATCGGGGAATATTTTTTATTCGGCGCATCCGCTTCCGGGTCGAACCAGATTCCGCTCCGAGAGACGAACTTAAATTCTCCTTTGCTCGGGAGGGAGGCGAGA
>JAIRMI010000020.1 GCA_031258795.1 Puniceicoccales bacterium
GAGGAAAGAAAATTTCATAAATTCCCAGGAGGAGGGGAAGCTCCTTTGACTGGGGCGCAAAAGGAAGCAACGTGTGATGATCCATGGATAGTTGGTGTTAGCGGGCCAATGCAAATGAGGCCTATGGGAGGGCGATTTTTTACGGTCCCCTATGCCGAGGAATGGGAAGGTTATATCAAGGAGGCGCCGTTTCCTGAGGGGGTGTTGCGCAGGATAAGCCAGGTACATCCTCCAGCGCCACCGCATCCACGTCCACGCCCACCGATGCCCGAGAAAAGAAATCGCGCAAAAAACTTGGCAAAAATAAAAGTAAAATGACTGCGCTTGAAAGGTCCTTCTAAAAAGGATCCTTCAATGTTTAGGGGATGTCGATTGGGGATTCTGCGAAATTGCGCCAAATCGCGGATAATTTGTCAAAAACATTGATAATTTACAGAAAAGTACAACCATGGGGTCTATGGGGAATTTCACGAAAAAATTATTAATTTTGCTAGGATTGTTGGTTCTATTATTTGTTCTGTGGCGAATTTTCCCGCCAACGTCTAGGGACGGTACAGATAGAGGCATCAGTGGTGCAATGTCACGCAATAAAACAGTCATTCCCATAATACTTTCCTCCGATAACAACTATGCTCCCCAAATGTATGTAGCCATGTTTTCGGTATTAAAAAATGCCCATAAGGATACCTTTTATCAGTTTCATTTGTTAGTTCCTCCAAATTTTGACAGAAAGTATAAGGAAGAGATCCTTGAGCTCGGCAAAAAGTACATTTGCAGCATAGATTTCATCGACATGGAAGAGTCATTTTCCGACGTCTTGCCCGGGTCATATCCTTCGGTAGTGTACTATAGATTAATGGCACCAGAGTTGTTGCCAGACTGTGAAAAGTGCCTTTACATGGACGTTGATGTGATAGTTCTCGATGACCTTAAGGAACTTTATAACACCGATCTAAAGGACTATTACATCGCTGGAGTAAGGGATGCATGGATTTTTTCTAGGAACCCAAAGGAAAGATCGGAACAGATTTCTTCCATACTGAACATAGATGCGCGCGAATGCATAAATTCCGGTGTTGTGCTCATGAATCTTAACTTAATCCACCGAGATGGTCTGGCCGAAAAGTTAATCTCTGTGGCAAAACATGGCATTGATGGAAAAGCCCCTTTTCCCTATCCTGATCAGGATACTTTAAACAAGGTGTGCTGTGGCAGGATAAAATTTCTGGACCTAAAGTATAATGCCTATGCGTGTATTTTTCCAGAGCTTGAGCAATCGCAAAAATTCCGGAAACCCGCCGAGGTTTTTTTTGGCAAAAAACAGTTCGCTGAAGCATGCAAGCATCCATGCATAATTCATTTTATTGGGATAAAGCCATGGGCAAATCCAGCCGCTTTACATGCCAACCTGTGGTGGGAATATGCCCGTCAAACGCCATTTTGCGAAGAAATTTTATACAAGCAGGTCGCCAAAAATGCCTGCCAAGGTTACGGCAAAATTTTGCCAGAACGTATTAGGAATGGAGTTCGAAATCAGTTGCAGGAACAACTGCAAAAAATGAAGTATTTGCCAAGAGGCGGATGAACTTAAAGGTATTGAATTTAATCGTGAAAATTTTATCCTGAAAACTTTAAAAATTAATCGATAACTGATAAAAAAATGTAATTATTGGGCCATGGGAAAGTTTTTTACAAATTTACGCATATTTGCAGGGATCGTGATTTCATTGTTGCTTTCGCAACAAGCTTTACTGGCATCACCTGGTGGTAGAGAGGCTGAAAGTGAAAGCGCCGTGGAGAGCTTCACCATTGGATGTGTTAAAACCATCATTCCGGTGGTACTTTCTGCAGATAATAACTATGCGCCCCAGATGTACGTGACCATGCTTTCAACGTTGAAAAACGCCAACAAAAACACTTGTTATTACTTTCATTTGCTGATCCCTTCAAACTTTGAGCAAAGATATAAGGATGAAATTGTTAAATTTGTAAATAAATATGATTGCAAAATCACCTTCATAGACATGGGCACGAAGCTTTTTGGCGTGATGATACCAGGAAATTTTCCACTGGCAGCTTCCTATCGGCTAATGGCGCCGGGTCTACTGCCAAATTTCGATAAGTGTCTTTATATGGATGTGGACGTAATAGTTTACTATGATCTTGCGGATTTGTACAACAATACCGATCTCGGGGATTGCTATATTGCTGGTGTAAAAGACGCAACCCCACTTTCAGACGAAAAGTCAATACGGATATGTTGCATCTGCGCTAAACACTGATGCGGATCAGTATATAAACTCTGGGGTATTGCTGATGAACCTTGATTTGATGCGCAAAAATGGGTTAAGCAAGAAATTGATTGCTGTGGCAAAACACGGTATCAATGGAAAAACACCTTTCCTTTACCCGGATCAGGACGCCTTGAACAAGGTATGCTATGGCAAGATAAAATTTCTGGATATAAAATATAATGTGCGGCAAGATTTTTTCCCAAGAGTAAAAAAATACAAAAAGTCAGAGAAGATTTTGAAAATTATTTTGGTAAAGAACAGTTAAATGAAGCCTACGCCGATCCATTCATATTTCACTTTGTTTGTCCAGTAAAGCCGTGGACAAGTCAATTTTTGCCGTACGAATATGTTTGTGAATGGTGGAAATGGCTCAAAGAAACACCATTTTATGACGAAGTGCTGCGCAAAGTAGATAGCAAACCAAATTCGACCCCAATTCCAATAATAGCAAAACCCTCCAAAGTTGAAGAGATACACATAAGCAAAATCAGGAAAAATTGGGGTAATTTTGCCGCAAATGGTCTCCTTTTGCAAGTTCCCTTTTCTGAGAGAAAAAAATTTGATGCAAAATTTCACAAATTGTAAAAATTTTTAAAAATTAATTGCTAGTTTATAAAAAAACGTAAGCATACCCCCATGGGGAAATATTTGAGAAAATTATGGGCCTTTGTGGGATTGTTAATTTTATTGCCGTTTTCACCTCAGGCTTTACTAGCAGGGCCGGGAGATGGCGAAGCTGCATGGACCGGAACGGTAGCAGTTGACAGTCCCGCTACGAAACAGGTTAAAACTCTCATACCGGTGGTGCTTTCCGCGGATAACAATTATGCGCCACAGATGTATATGGCCATGCTCTCAATGTTGAAAAGTGCCCACGGAGATACTTTTTACCATTTTCACTTGCTCATACCTCCAAATTTTGAGCAAAAGTATAAAGATGAAATCGCTAAATTTGTGAATAAATACGAATGTAAGATTACTTTCATCAACATGGGGACAGCACTTTCCGATTTGGCTCCGGAATTAGGTTCACCTGCAGCCCACTACAGGTTGCTGATTGCCGATTTGTTGAAAAACTACATGAAGTGTATTTATGTGGACGTAGATACTTTAGTGCGCCATGACCTTGCGGAACTGTATAATATCGATCTCGGGGACTGTTACATAGGCGGAGTAAAAGATGCGGGAATTTTCTCTAAGTGCGCATGGATACCGGGGGCAACAAATTACGTTGTTTTTACTCTAGATCTACGTCTATACGTAAATTCCGGTGTATTGCTAATGAACCTTGATTTGATGCGCAAGGACGGCCTAACCGGAAAATTGGTTTCCGCAATAAAGCATGGTATCAATGGAACAAAGCCTTTTCTTTTTCCAGATCAAGATGCTTTGAACACAGCATGCCGCAGCAGGATAAAAACTTTGGATATAAAATATAATTTATTTTCAATAATCCCATTGCTGAACGGACGATCGCAAAAGTTCCAGGAAGATATGTGGGATCTCGTGGGAAGAGAGCAGTTTGAAGAAGTATGTAAAGATCCATGGATAGTTCACTTTGCTGGAACCAAGCCGTGGCTATATCCGTCCCTCCCTTATGCCAAGGACTGGCTGGCATATGCCCGTGAGACACCATTTTATGACGAAATTATGAGTAGAGCTAGTCCGAAAGCTACTCCCGCTTCGGAAAGTGCTCCCCAAGCAAGTTCGGCACAGTAGGAAAGCTTCACTATAGTCAAAGAACTTGACAGGGGCATTTAAAACTGCACATGTGGGATAAATGGCATACTGTACAACAGACTTGAAAAAGAGGGTATTGAAATAGGAAAGCACGCACAGTGTAAAGGGAATGAGCGAGGTGTTCGATGTGAGTGAGCGTACAATATTTGCATGGAAGAAGAAGTTGAGAAAAACGGGGAATTTGGAACGGCACCGCTAAACAGAAAATACAGGAAGTTAGATCCGGAAAAGCTATCCAGGTACGTGAAAGAACATCCGGATGCCTATCAAAGGGAAATGGCCAGCGAGTTTAAAGTGAGCAAGAGTTGCATAGGCAAAGTGCTGAGAAAGCTAGAGATCACAGTAAAAAGATCAGGGCCTATAAAGAACTGGACGAGGAGAAACGTGAGGAGTATGAGAGGGCAATGTCCGTGTACAAAAAGGAAGATGTAGTTTATGTGGATGAGAAAGTGGAATCGATCGCCATCTGCATCGGCGAAATGCCAGATCAGCAAAGGAGAAGAACGTGATTGGCTTTGTGGTCGGGAAGAAATTTCATCGAAGGAACATTGTCGCCGGGTATGTCAATGGCAATGTCCGTCTACAAAAAGGAAGACATAGTTTATGTAGATGAAAGTGGAATCGATCGCCATTTGCACAGGCGAAATGCCAAATCAGCAAAGGGGAAAGAAGGTGTTTGGCTTTGTGGCTGGGAAGAAATTTCGTCAGATGAACATCGTCGCCGGGTATGTCAATGGCGAGACCATTGCCGAATGTGTTTACAATTGCTACCGAATGT
>JAIRMI010000097.1 GCA_031258795.1 Puniceicoccales bacterium
CCCAGAAGGTTTTGATCCCTGATTTTGTCGGCTACACATTGTGACAATGATCCATAGCGTGCACTGCGTGCTTCTAATATCATTGTTATGCTAATTTCGTCCAATTCAGCTATCATGCTAAACAGTCGTTCCAAATCGGCAGGATCTCTCGCCTCAATACTATTGCAACTAAGTGTATGTATCGGAAACGTGGTTCCCCATATATCTGTTTCTCGTAGTATCCGCGCCCTGTGGAGGGCGCTTAATCCTGTCAATATGTCCAAAAATTTCCCAAAAATGTGAAAATTTGGATCAATGTGGTGGTTCACAAACATTGAAAATCTGTATTTGACATATTTGCGCTCGGTACATCGTGTGGATTTACCTTCCATTGTTGCTTCTTGGTACTCACCCCTATCGGTCGCTAGTAGTATTGTTGCTCGCTCTAGCTCGTCATCTAAGTTCGCTACTATTTCTAAAAACCTTCCAAAAGCGGCGGGAGAAGCATGTCTTCCTATTGCCATCGGAAATATGTCACCAAATTCGGACTTGGAACTTAATTGCAACGCTGACCTTTCAAGTCTCTCCAAAGGTAAACTTGCTCTTCTTAGGAAGGGATCTTTGTGGTTACCCTTATAGGCTATTCGCAATATTTCCACCTGATCTGCAGGAGGAAATTCTAAAAATATATCTAAAAATTCTCTAAAAATATCGGAGGAAGCTTCTTCTGCCATGAATATGGGAATAGTTTTACCGCCGCCATTCACAATTTTACATAAAGCCACTTGCTCTAGCGGAGATAGTTTTGCAAATAAGTCAAAAAATCTATCCGGATTATTTGTTGTCCAGGCTTCACTTGCTTCATTTAACCAAGGAGGGGGCATAGCTAAATCCGGGTGGGTGCTGAATATTTGAGCAAATCTTGTGGCCAAAGCCCTACTGGCAACTTGTGCGCTGGTTCTTAAAGGTTGAAATTTAATTCCCCCACGCATAAGTTGAAAATCTTCTGAATAAATCTCATCGGGTTCGGATATTTCCATGTCGCCTCTATACGTAGAAGCTGTTCCTTCGGCCACTCTTCGCATCTCTTCCCTTTTGTTTAACTTGAGCAGATTGTAACAGGCAAGCTTCAAGCGACAAGATAAAATTTGTAAAATACTTCACTTTTTAGTTCTTAATTAGAAACGGTCATTTCAATACATACCCGATGCCAGCCCACGAGCAATTTCGGGCCGTACAAGTCAATGGTATAAACCTATCCCCTGCGGAGGAACACATTTAGCTTCGACGAAGGAAATCGTTCGTTGTGAAATAGGGAAGATAAAAAATAAGAACGGTAACTTGAGAATTTCTTTTGCTGTCATATGAGTTGCATAAAATAAGCTATTTTTCTGATTTTTTTTGATTTGCGGCAAAGATTTCTACCTCTCCGAGGGAATTTTATCGAATCGATTTTTTGGCAAAAATGGAGGCTTTCACCAATGTTTTTAGAAATTTCAAAGAAATAATGCCTTGGGATTTGTATTCCCAAAGGGGCACAGAAGTTTCTACTTTTACAAAATGCAGCAAAAATTTTTATGGTAAAATTTTTGCCATTTAATCTTCGTGAATATCTTCGTGAATGTGCACCGGTGGTGCTCCAACGGCAGATTTTATGAGATCATCCATCTCTCGGATTATGCGATTGCAAATTTGACTCAGCTTCATCTTTATCCAGCGCACGGTTTGGCTGTGATCCCTATAATCCGCTAGTCCATAGGCATCTATTCTGCCATCGACAAGCATTTTATCGTTCTGCTCGAATTCCGCCTCGGAATTTTCATTATAAACGGCGTAGGCATAGCCGCCTTCGTTGCGCACAACGGAAAAAGCTGGGATATCGCTGGGGCCATCGGCGATGTAAATCATATTCGCCATCGGAATTCTTCTGTCGATGAAGTCCATGGCGCTGTTAATATTTATGTCCGGATCCTTGTTGCAGCCCTTGTTGATTTCAAAAATGCAGCGTGTTTTCTGTGTGTTATCGATCAATCTGCCAACTTGCTGAATTTCTCCACCGCTCTTATATTTTAGCTGATCGTCCAAGAAATTTGGGGGAAGAGGATTTTCGATGAACTCGCAGGCATATATCCCGCTGACATAGGGCGCTATACTGGAGCCGCGAATAACTTCAGCTAAACCGTTGCTGACAATATAGTGCTCGAGGGTAATCTTATATTTTTTGTTTCTTTCGTCCTCGTTAACGAAGTCCCTAATTTTTCCAAAAAACTCTGGTAAACCGTCAAAAAACTCAATCTGCGCACCAATTTGAAAGAGTTTTTCGTTGGTTAACCCCCGAAGTAATCCCGCTTTAACGTAGGTTAGCATGTGATTTATCGCTACACTTTCCGCGGAAACATTAATTCCGCATTGGGCATAGGCATCCGGCAGTGCATTAACCTCCTTCCAAAATGTTTTCAGATTCAACCCATACTCCCTAAACAAAACCTCCTGCATGTAGTCGGGAATCAGGGTTTTGTCGAAATCCCAAATGCACGCTACGATATTGTCGTGCCCAATGGCTGCCCGCTTACTAGTCATTGCATAAATTCTCCAATTTTCCTTTAAAAAAAGCAAAAATTCTTTAGAAGCAATTCCAAATTATGGATACGTTGCCTGACATTGGTTCGTTCAAGGCGCGCTACGATGAGCTGAGCACGCTAATGGCAGCTCCAGATTTTTATTCGGACCAGCGCAGGGCAAGTGCAATTTCACGGGAACATCAAAAAATATCCAACTTGATCGAAAAAACCGAATATTTCTCGAAACTTCACAGCGAAATCGACGAGGCGAACCAAATGCTAGCCGAAGAGAGCATTGACCCCGAATTGCGCGCACTTGCCCAGGAAGAAGTTGCCCAAAAGACTGCAAGACTATCCACCGTTCAGCGGGAAATCATACTCCTCATGCTACCTCCAGATGAATCGAATTCTCGGAATACAGTCTTTGAGATTCGCGCCGGAACGGGGGGCGAAGAAGCGTCCCTATTCGCCGGAGACTTGTTCAGGATGTATTCCCGCTTCGCCGAATCCAAGGGTTGGACGGCCGAACTCATGTCAAGCAGTGTTTCGGAGACAGGAGGGTTTAAGGAGGTAATTTTTCTCATTTCCGGGGAAGATGTTTATAAATCTCTGAAATTTGAAAGTGGTGTTCATCGTGTTCAGCGCGTCCCTACCACGGAGGCAAATGGCCGCATACACACCTCCGCTGCGACAGTGGCTGTCCTCCCGGAAGCCGAGGAAGTTGACATTCAGATTGCACCAGAGGACCTGGAGATCTCCGTTTGCAGGGCAAGTGGGCCCGGAGGACAGGGCGTCAATACAACGGATTCCGCCGTGCAAATTTTGCACAAGCCCTCAGGAATGCAGGTCTACTGTGCCGATGAACGATCCCAGCAAAAAAATAAAATTAAAGCACTAAAAGTCCTGCGATCACGCCTGCTACAGAAAAAAGAGGAGGAGGAACGGGCTAAGTATGCAGCTAACCGTAAGGGGCAAATTGGCAGCGGTGATCGCTCCGAGCGTATCCGCACCTACAATTTTCCTCAAAATAGGCTAACGGATCACAGGATCGGTCTCACTTTGCACAATCTCCCACAGATCATGGAAGGTGAAATTGGTGAGCTCGTCGAAGCTTTACAACGGGCAGATTACGAAGCCAAAATTTCCGAATTGTTGAAAAAATCATAGCACAACCAAACTGTCATTGTCTTTTCTTATTTTATCGCTAAGTTTTTTCAAACACCAGCCAATCATGGCGACCAACACAAGGGAGGGTATCCAGATTCCATCGAAGGGGCACGGAACATTAATCAGTCCGTGGTTAATTTTTCGCGAACAATTCAGCGTAAGATTTATCAAAAAAATTGGGACACTTGCCAATTTGTTTACCAGTGCACAGAGGGCAAACATGTTGATGGTCCCCAGCAATAGGGATACTACTCCCAGGGAAATTACAGCGGATGCCAGGGGAACGAGAAAAAGGTTGATGAAAATTGTCAGGTAGGAAAAATTTCCAAAGAATTCCACGGATAGCGGGATACCGGTAATACCGGCAGAAAACGATACGCAAAAATTTTCGAGCAAATTGGAACAAACGCTTTCCTTGATTTTTTCAGCAAATGTGCGGCTGCGCAGCTGTTGAGTCCTCCATTTTAAATTTTTTAGCAACCTGTTTAGATTAGAACCGACACATATTATGCCGAAAACAATGCCATAGGATAGCAAAAAACTTATATCAAACACGCTCTCCGGTGCACGACAAATATTGACCGCAGCACTATTGGCAAAGGAGGAAAACGCGTTTGATCGTCGGCTAAAAACTGTGGCGGCATAGTAAAAAAATATGGTCGTATAGGCGCGCATGGAGGAAGGTGTAGGCCCAATTATGCTCAAATAAATGAACAAAATGGCGATAACCGGCAAGGCTCGTAGGCGGCGCGATAATTTTAGCAGACGCAGAAACCAATCAAAAAACAACGCAATCACACCAACGTGAAAGCCGCTGATTGCGAAAACATGGGCCGTTCCTGTGCTGCAAAAATCATTCTTTTGCGTACTGGACAGCATGTGCTTCGATCCCGTTAGCATCCCGGCAATTACGCCGATGCTACTCCTGTCACTGAGCCCGCATTCCAAGGCATGGAAAAATTTTCTACGATATCGTTCGCAGAAGCGGTCGAAACACGATTTTGTACTTAAATATTTCTCAATCTTTCCCTTTGAAGCGTATAGAAATACGTGATTTTTGCGCAAAAATTTTAAAAATGGCTTAGACTTTCGCTTGCCGATATATTCAACCTGTGCCCTAATCTGTAATTTTTGTCCACGGGCAGGAACTTCTCCATCGTGCTCTGCAATGAAATACATTCTGTGGCCGATGATTTTGTCGTACCGCTTTGGCGCTCCTAAGATGCGGGCATAGCCGTAAACAACTTTCTCAGAGGTCTTCTCGCTAATAGTGCAGGGACAAATCGTCAAAGTAATGGTTTTTCTGTAATTTAACCTTGGGTAAGTCGTAAGTTCATGGGAATTTATATAAGCCACACCGACTAGGTATAATAGTAAAAAGGAACAAATGTAGTGACCAATCCCGCGAAATATAATGCTCGCCAACATGGCTGTCAAGCAAACAAGGAAACAAATTATGCCTATGCCACGGACGCAACCGGTATACATTCCTACCATAAAACCGAACGCAGCGCAGAGAATGACGTGACTAAATCGATGGCAGGAAATGTTTGGGCTCAAATGAGCCTTCATGCATCAAGATTACTTTTTTGTAAATATAAAATTTAATTTTTGTTATTCTGCGGCTAAACAGCTAAATAATGCATATGCAAACAATTGTTGCAAAGGTTTATACGCCAATGAGTTCTCCGCATAGGACCGTAGTGGAATAATTCGTAATTTTCACATTAGCAAATTCGCCTGTCAAAGTATCGTGCCCATCAAAAATTACCTTATCGCCATATTTTGTATGACCACACAATTTATTTTCACCGCGCTTTGCCTTTCCTTCCACAAGGACTTCAACTTCGTTTCCTACCATCGTCTCATTGTGTTCAATGGAGCATCTTTGCACGATGTCTAGCAAAACTTTATTTCTGCGATCCTTCTCGTCGTCGCTGACATCATCGGGCAAAGTTGCGGAAATTGTTCCCACCCGTGGACTGTATTTAAAGATAAAAGCCATGTTAAATCTTACGGCACTAAGTAAATCCACGGTCTCTTGAAAATCGACCTCCCCTTCCCCTGGATAACCCACGATAATATCCGTAGTTAGGGAAATGTTTGGCGCGCAGTTGCGCAGCGCTTCCACTATGAAAAGAACACGGGCACGGGTGTAGGGGCGCCTCATAGCCTTCAAAATGCGGTCGGATCCACTCTGTACGGGTAGGTGTACGGAAGGGCAAAGCTTGGCCAACCTGGCATGGGCCGCAATCAGATCCCTTCGGAAACCTTTCGGATGGGGTGACATGTACCTTATTCGTCCGAGACCGGGGATGCTATCAATGCGCTCAAGAAGCTGAACAAATGGACTTTTCCCATTCCCATTTGCCAATGTGTTTTGGCCATAATTGTTTACAATTTGTCCGAGTAGCGTGATCTCTTTGGTTCCGTTTTTTACCAAGGCCTCGCACTCGGCTACGATATCTTCCATTGATCTGTAAGTCTCCCTGCCGCGAGTTTTGGGAACAATGCAATAGCTGCATTTCATGTTACATCCTTGCATAATCGACACGGATGCACAAACATTTCTACGGGAAAAATTGTGAACCGATTCGGTGATATCATCCGCTTTCGCTTCTCCAAGCAGGGCAACGCGATTGATATTTCCATTGGACAATAGCTCCGGCAATTCACCGATGCAGCGGGGTCCCACGATGAAATCAATTCCCGGGTTTAGCTTGAACAAATTTTCCGCTAAGTTTTCCGCCATGCACCCAACGATGCCGAGCAAAACATCTCCCTTGCGAAGTTTTTTGCGCGCAAGGTATCTTGATTTTCCCACGGCTTTAATTTCGGCCTGTTCACGCACGCTGCACGTGTTTAGAATATAAACATCTGCAACATCCTCGGAATCAACAACTTCATGACCAAAACTTGCCAACACAGTAGCAAGGCGCTCAGAATCGCGAACGTTCATCTGGCAGCCATACGTTTTTATGAATACTTTCCGTAAAAGCGACACAACTCCATTAATTCATTGCCTAAACCCCTTGTCGAGCTTGACTTGAAAACAATTGACATCGATCAGACAAAATCATCAAGTTTGGCAATATCCGAGCGATTTCGGCCAAAATTCCCAATTATGCCATCCAATGACCATTTGAGATTTTTTCTAGCAATTACCGCGGTGTTTGCAATTTTTACGTTCATCGGATGTTTGGTGAAAATTGATATGCAACCGACTAAGTTAAAAAATTTCCCCGAAGCCTCCCCTATAAAGCTAATATGCGACGATTTAGGCTTTCAACATCGAGCAACGGACGCGTTCTTTATTCCGACGGAGTATGGAACAAGGTATCACCCTCCCAAGCCGAGGTTTGACGAAAATGATAAATATCAAGGTAAACCGATTTTTTCCGAATTGGATAAAATCAGAATTTTTAACATATTTTTAAAACATTTTTCTGAATCGGAGTATTGGGTAGTAGCCAGGCTTAACTTGCGCCCTCAAAATGATAAAAACAGGGAACCAAAGCATTTCATAGAAAGCGTCGAACGCGAAATCGAAAGGGATTATGTGGTGTCAAAGTTGCCCAATTGGGGGCCAGAGGTCCCATTCAAAGATGAATAGAACAGACACGAAGAAGAAGTGGGTATTGGTTGATGGGCATAATTTGGCGTTTCGCTGCTTCTACGGTGTCCCAACGATGACGCGCTCCGACGGTCTTCAAACAAATGCGATATTTGGCTATATTCGGACACTCATGCGCCTCGAATTACACCATGCCCCTAATGCCATCTGCGTATTTTTCGATAGGGGTGGATCGGCCCTACGCAAGCAAATCTTGTCCACTTACAAGGCCAACCGGAAAAAGATGCCAGAAGAGTTGATTGGTCAATTAAGCTGGATGGCGAAGGCATCATTGGCTCTCGGATATTACGTTGAAGCAAACAGCGACATCGAGGCCGATGACCTAATAGGCAGCTACGCTAAAAAAATCTCCGAAAACGGAGAATTGGCATACATAGCAAGCTCAGATAAGGATTTTGCGCAGTGCATATCCAAGAATATTTTTCAGCTTTTGCCGCCAACCAACACAAGCAAATCCTCCGATTGGCAGTTGCTCGATGAGGCCGGTGTCTATGAAAAATTTGGCGTACAAAATCGTCAAATTGTCGACTATCTTTCCCTCATAGGGGATGCCGTCGACAACATAGACGGGCTTCCCGGTGTGGGACAAAAAACAGCATCCAAATGGCTTTCCTGCTTCGATTCCATTGAAGCCATTTACGACAATATCACTAAAATTCAACCGGAACGCTTTCAAAAAATTTTGCTCGAAAGTAAGGAAATTCTCTCCCGCAATCGACGATTAATAACCTTGCAGGACATAACCGATTTTCAGTTGCCCTACGCTGAAATTCGACCAAATTCGCAAGAAGTTGAAGAAATTTTAGGCGAACTAGAATTGCATTCAATTTTGCGTGACTACCGTGCCAATAATCAGCGCACACTATTTTAATAGAAAAAGAATAAAAAATCCGAGCAAAATTCTATACCAGGCAAACGGGCGCATTCCGTTGGTGCCCAAGAAATTAAGAAATATCCTAATGGATAAAACGGAAAAAATAAAAGCTACAAAAATTCCGACAAAAAACATCACAGGGGTAAAATAATTAAAGATAACTTCACTGTCTTTGACCAATTTGAATATCGTTGCCAAAGACAGTATAACAACACCAAGGAGGAAGCTGTATTCCGCCGCATCCTTTCGCCTAAGATTACAGGCATATGCACCGATAATTGTTGCCATAGAGCGGCTCATGCCAGGTATCAGTGCCAAGCATTGCCATAGGCCAATTTTAAGACTAGACAATGTTTGTAACTGATTAATAGCTAAGGAGTTTCGCGCGTAAGAATATTTTCTTTCTGCTACAAAAATTAGAACTGCTCCAAAGATTAGGGCGCAAGCAATGGTGGTTGGGTTGTACATTAATTTTTGCAAGATTCCATCCAAAAATAATCCCACAACAGCCGCAGGAATAAATGATAGGAATAAATTTTTGGTTAAACGCCATCCCTCAGAACTGCGACCACAAAGCGCTAAAATTACACTTAAAATACGCCTGGGGAACATCAAAATTATCGCCAAAATGGAACCACCTTGAATGATCGTAAAATAAGAATTAATCGCCCGATTATGGTCAAAGGAATTTGGGTTGCTGTTTCTTTTATTGAGCATCTCGTTGACTAAAATCATGTGAGCAGTTGAAGATATAGGCAAAAATTCCGTTACTCCCTGCGTTATTCCGAGTACAATCGCCGTTTCATAATTGCATTTTGGCCTGTAGCTTTGCGCAGAACCCTCTGCGTAACAGAAAGTTTTGCAAGCAAGACAAACAACTAAAACAAGAATTTTTTTAATCATAAAATTTCATTTTATATCTCTCAGATAGTTCCTCAATTTCCTTTCCCTCGCTTTCTCCCAAGTATGGCGCAGAATCGTGTAAAATCATCAAGATTTGAAATATCCAGTATTGGGCTTTTTTTGTCAACTTAACCCCCGCAGTGTCGACATTTGCCAGAACTTCGAAGGCGAAACTTTTTAGCTTATCATACTCTCCTTTCAGTTTTAAAGTTAAACAATACTCGGCGGCGCATTCCAGGCGAAAACCGGTACTTTGCCCGGGACTGGAATACAAGGATTCAAGCGCATTTGCCGAAGCATCTAAGTATTGACTTCCACGATTTTTTTGAGCGATCAAACATTTGGCTCTAACGAGGGACAAATAGTTGATATCGCGCACGTTAGAAACAAAACTTAACCCATATTCATAGATAAGTTGGGCATCCTCAAAATCACCCATTGCGCGCAAAATATCCCCTTGGGCAATGCGCGCTGCCGTTGCTACTTCGCTGTCCTGATTTTCACGAATTATCTGTTCCAGCAACTCGTTCGCCTCCCCAATCAATCCGGAATGAAACTTGAGCAAGGCAATTTCATAATTGGCACAGGGAAGATATTTGACATTTGTACACAACTTTAAAGCAGAAATAGCACCCGCCGTATCACCGGATTTGTGCAAAAATTTAGCTTCTCTAAAGAAAGACAGAGAACTGTATTTTGTCTCACCAAAATTAGTGCGCAAAATTTTAAACGCTTCCGCTGCCGTTTTGAGATCGCTTAGCGCATAGGCTGCGCACCCTTTTATAAAAAAGGCTTTGCCACATATTTTGGTATATTCCTTCGAATTAAATTTGCTGAGCAATTCATTGCATATTTTTGACACCAAAACTAAAGCCTGAGTACTTTGCTTTTTTTTGAGCAAAATTTCTGCCTTAAACAGTCCCAAATTATGCCTTGCCGAAGCCAATGCACCTCCAAGTTTTAGCGAATCGATGTACTTCAAAGCTTCGTCATACATCCCATTACGTTTCAGTGCCCCTAGGTATTCAATGATTGCTTCCAATTTTCCATAAGTTTCGCCATCTGCGGAATCAATATGGGAGGCAGCGCCTTCATAGTCATTGAGCGCTATATCGCTAAGTACCTGATTCACAAGAGCATGGCCACATTTTCCCACCGGCTTTAGCTTTAACGCTTCGCCGTACATATCGGAAGCAAGTTTAAAATCGTGGTTGTAAAAAAATGCATCGGCAATTTTCAAAGTAATGGCGGTGCGCACGTTGCCATCTGCCATTGAGACGCGTAATTTGTCAAGGTAGTGCGCAGAGTTACGGTACTCAAAAATCTTACCTTCGAGCGCGGTGTAAGCTAGAAGTTCGCAAATATCTCCAAATAATTCATCCTCCACAAACCAACTGATATACTTGGAAGCTGCTGCCGAACACAAATCAAAGCGTTCAATGTTCAAAAAAATGGCTATCTTGGCCAGCAAAATGGAGCGTTTAACAAAATCGGAGTTCGTTTCTGCAAATATGGAGTCCAAAAAATTTGCCACCACAGTTGCATCTTCATTCGTTTTCACGACTCCGACTAATAATTTGAAAGCCAATAGCTTCGTATCCACATTGCATGAACTAGATAAAATACGCCCTATGTCTGCCAATCCCTCCTTTGAAAGTACGCCGAGAACTATTGCGCGATAGGTTTGCATTAAGAGCTCATCTTCTTCGTTGCCAATATGTTGCAAACATTCTTCTGTTGCATTTAAAGCTTCGGAACGTTTCCCTAAGTTGTTCAAAAACAGGGCATACAATTTTACAAAACTCTCCTCGTAGGGCCCATTCTTGTAAACTGAAACTTGTCTCTTGAAAATATTTTCAAGGATGTCCTTATCGGTGTTTGTACCCATTTCGGATACAATGCTCTGCAAATTAAAAATATTTATTAACTGTAACTGCTCCTCGCATTGGGCGCACTTTTTTGCCAATTCCAACTCAACATTGGCCTCTTCGAATTTTCGCTTATCGTGTAAAAATAAAGAATTTAGCAAGTGATACCAGGGAAGCATATCATTCCGAAGATGAGCAAAATCAATTCTTGTGAGGATACTTTCAGCACCGGCAAATCGGCGGGATTTGATGAAAATAAAACATAGCCTCAACATCAGACCATCGTAACCGGGCAAACCTTCAAATTGGCTGAAATTCATTCCATTTACGTATTGTTCAGCGAAAGCCCACTGGCCCAGGCAAAGCATAGAATCCAATAGACCAAGTACAGCTGCCAGTTTCATTGGCGGAGAATCGGTAATTATTTCCCAATAAAATTTTTGTGCAACGGCGTAGTCAGCTTGCTGAAAGGCACGCTCAGCGCAGCGGTATTTAAACATCGGATCATCAATTAAGGCACCAAACGCGCAAGTTCCAGGTAAAACTATCAGACAAATTTGGGCAAAAACTTTCACGCATCATTCTACGGTAACGGATTTTGCCAAATTTCGAGGTTTGTCGATGTCACAGCCGCGAAACTTAGCAATGTAATATGCGAACAATTGAACGGGAATAGTGGCAACTATTGGCTGCAGAGCGGGATGAACATCCGGCACAAGAATTAAATCATCGACAAACTTGTCAACTAGTTCGCTTCCTTCCGCTGCCACTGCAATCACCCTAGCGTGACGCGAACGCACTTCCTGAATATTGGCGATATTTTTTGCCAAAATGTGTCCCTGGGTCGCCAAGAAAAAACAGGGACATTTTTCCGAGATAAGCGCGATAGGACCGTGCTTCATTTCCGCCGCAGGGTACCCTTCGGAATGCATGTAGGAAATTTCCTTTAACTTGAGGGCGCCTTCAAGGGCTATGGGAAACATTGCCTGACGGCCAAGAAAAAGCATGTCATCGCACTGTGCGTACTTTTCGGCGATCTTCTCTATTTTTTCGCTCTGAGCCAAAACACGTTCGATGATACCGGGAAGATCATCGAGCGCCTTCACGAAAAGGATGCCCTCTTCGAAGGACATATCCCGCATGCGACCTAGGTATAGGGCAAGCATCGCCGCGATGCAGATTTGGGCAGTGAATGCTTTCGTAGATGCCACCCCGATTTCTGGCCCGGAATGTTGGTAAATTCCACCATCCGACTCCCGTGCTATGGTCGAACCAACGACGTTTGTAATTGCTAATGTGCGAAAACCTTTCCGCTTTGCTTCTTGTAAAGCTGCCATGGTATCGAGGGTTTCACCGGACTGGCTGATCACGAAAACCAATGTGTTCTTATCCAGGGGCGAATTTCGATAGCGAAACTCCGAAGCGTACTCAACCTCAACGGGAATCCTAGCATACTTCTCGATCAAGTACTCCGCTACTAAACAAGCTATCCAAGCTGTTCCACAGGCGCAAAATAATAATCTATCCACTTGTCGAAGCTCCCTTGTGGTCATTCGCAAGCCACCAAATTTCGCCGTGCTGAGGTCGTCCGAAAATCGCCCACGCATGGCGTTTTCAAGCGCACGCGGCTGTTCAAAAATCTCCTTCAGCATATAGTGTTCGTATCCCTCTCGATTCGCATCTTCAACGTGCCAATCGAGCTCACATTTCACCACATCCACGTTTTCGTTGTGCAACGTTGTTATGGAAAAATCCAATGGGGTCAGACGAGCGATTTCTCTGTCGTTGAGATACACAATATCGCGGGTGTGCTGGACAATGGCGGAAGCATCACTGGCGACAAACATCTCCCCGCTCCCAATCCCGAGCAATATGGGAGAACTTTTGCGCGCCACTATCATCTCACCGGGATAATCCTCACACAAAACGGCTAGGCCATAGGTGCCTCGCACGTGAAACAGAGCCTTTTGTACACTCTTCAAAAACTTATTTTCAGAATCTTGTTCCTTGTTAAAATGATATTCTATGAGATTTGCCAGAACTTCCGAATCCGTCTCGGATTCAAAGGTAAAACCGCGGCTCAGAAGAAATTCCTTAGTGCTTTCGTAATTTTCAATCACGCCGTTGTGCACGATACTGAACAAACCGTGAACACTGCAATGGGGGTGCGCATTTTTTTCCGACACCACGCCATGTGTTGCCCAGCGGGTGTGGCCGATCCCTATATAGCCTCCAATGTTCCTCTGATTAGCAGCATTTATCAAATTTTCCACACGCCCAACCTTGCGCAATACACGAAATTGCCCATTGTCTATGGTCGCTATGCCGGCCGAATCATATCCCCGATATTCCAAACGAGTCAGGCCATCGAGCAAAATTTGCACAGCACTTTTATTGCCAACGTATCCTATAATTCCACACATGGAGGCATAGATAAATAACATGCAATATTTTGCGAATAAAAATCTTCCCAGCGAGCCACTTTTAATGTCAAAAATGCGTAAGTCCTGTTGCTACTTCAACGCTTCTCCTAAAATTTTTTCAAAAAAAAATAATTTTTCACTTGTTTAAAACAATTTGACGGCCACATCATTGGTTTCTTTTCTGCGCGCAAGTTTTTAACTTAACAAGGAGTATAAATTATGAATAGTAGTGATGTTTTAAATATTTTTAGCACTGACACTAAATTCTGGCGAAAGGCGTTAGGCGGAGCGATGGAGGGCAACCTCGTAAGTGTTGAAGGGAAAGCGTATGGTAATAGTTTTAGAATTGAGCTCTGGAAAGCTAGTGACGCTCATGTAATAATGCGCTCCTACTGCACTGCTAATGTTTGGGATATATTAGACTGCAGCATTGACCGTGATTTCCCTCCTGGAAGCATTATAACAAGTGCCCTAGTCGACGCCAAGAACTTTCCGGGTTTGGTTGCTGAAGCTAAAAGAGCAAACTGGATAATTTCAGAAAGATTAGAAGATAGGGAGGCAGAGCTTTCTCTTTAATTTCTAACTTTTAACTCAAGTTTTCGAATACTTAGCTTTGAAAGCAATGAGCCGTGGAATTAAATTTTCTTCGGTTCATTTTTATTGTGGTTTCGACGGTTTTCCTAAAATTTCCTTAAAAAAATAATATTTTTTATTCAATTAAAACAATTTGACAATCTCATCATTGGTCCCTTTTCTGCGCGCAAGTTTTTAACTTAACAAGGAGTATAAATTATGAGTAATAGTGTTATTTTTAACCTTGATCCTGGGCCCTGGCGAAGGGCGTTAGGCACAGCAATGAGAAACGGACACGAAAGAGTTGAAGAAGAAATATATGGTAATACCTTTGGAATTGAGCTTACTAAGGCTGGTGACAATCAGGTAGTGATATTCTCCTACTGCGCTGCTGGCCCTAACTACGCAATTGCCATTATTGATGTTGATTGGGATACTGGGAATATAACAACCTGCCCCATCAAGCATAATTACGTTTACTTTCCTGAAGGAGAAATAAAACGTGCCAAAATCGACGCCAGAGACGTTCAGGGTTTGATTGATGAAGTTGAGAGGCTGGACAAATTCATTTTAAGAAGATTAGAAAATACAGCCGCAGAGGGTTGTTACATTTAATCTTTAATTCAACATCTTCGAACACTTAGCCTTAAAAGCAATAAACCATGGAATCGAATTTTCTTCGGTTCATTTTTATTGCAGTTTCAGCGTTTTTTTTAAATTTCTCGAAAAAACAATAATTTTTACTTATTTTTTACTTGATGAGTCTATCATTAGCCGTTTAACCCTTTGAGGTCTTGATTAACGTAATAAGGAGTGTAAATTATGGATAATAGTGTTGTTTTTAGTTCTAATTACAAATTCTGGCAAAGGGCGTTGGACGCAGCAATTAGAGGTTTTCTCGTAAATGTTACGGGAAAGACGTGTGGTGATGATTTTAAAATTGAGCTTACTAAAGCTGATGCCAATCAGGTAACGATGCGCTCGTCCTGTATTACCGCGTTTGACAAAAAAGTTGCCCATTACTACTATGATAGTGAGGGAGCAATCCGCACTGTCGAGCTTGCGTTCTCTCCTATGGAAGATATAACATATGCCAAAATCGACGCCAGGGATGTTCGGAGTTTGGTTGATGAAGTTAATAGAATAAACTGGGTAATTTCAAAAAGATTAACGAATAGAGCCGCAGAGCTTTTTTTAATTTCTAACTTTTAACTCAAGCCTTTGAATACTTGGCTTTAAAAGCAATGAACCCTGGAATCGAATTTTCCTCGATTCGTTTTTATTGTTTTCCCAACGGCATCTCTTGAATTTTCTTAAAAAGAATGATAATTTTTACTTATTTTATTTAATTTAGTGAAACTATTACTAGTTGTTTAGCCTTTTGAGGTATTGATTAACTTAATAAGGAGTGTAAATTATGAATGATAGCGTTGGTTTAAATGTTTTTGATCTTGATCCTGAATTCTGGCGAAAGGCGTTAGGTATAGTACAGTGGGGGAGGGGAGGGGAGGGGGACTTGTGAGTGTTGGAGGAGAAGCGCATGACTGTAAATTTGAAATTGAGCTTACCAAAGCTAATGGTGGTTGCGCAATGGTACGCTCTTCCTTTTGTTCATCTCCCTTTTGTAAAAAATCTAGAGAAATGACATGCACTACAATCGACGCCAGGGATGTTCAGGGCTTGGTTAATGAAGTTAAAGGAATAAACGAATTCATTTCAAACAGGTTTGGAATTTGTGAATCAGGAAGATTTTTTTAC
>JAIRMI010000068.1 GCA_031258795.1 Puniceicoccales bacterium
AATGGATAATGAAAAATTTGAGACTGATTGAATTTTGCGGGATTATTGCGGGATTGAATTTTTTGCCTTCGCCGTTTCCTATTCTTCTCAGTCTTCTGCTATTCCTTTATTTGAGCGGCCCAGGAGCTGGCACGCCTCGCAGGAGTTGAACCTGCAACCTTCTGATCCGTAGTCAGATGCTCTATCCAATTGAGCTAGAGGCGCACAACCAAAATTGCATCGTGAAAAACTTTCCCCACTTATCAAGACTTTTTCTCGGCAAAATAATTTCTATTTTCTAACCCGTACCTTGCCGTCGTAGAGCCGTTCTATGTAGCCGTAAAGCTCAAGCATCTGCAAGGAAGCCACTACCGTATCAATGGGCAACTCATTGGCAGCGGATAATGCTTCAATATCGGAGGGGCCCATGGCTGATAACTTGGAGCAAATTTTCCTGCCAACGGGACATTCCACATCTTCCCGATTCTGTTTTTGCCCATACAAGTTCAAATTTTTCTGACTTTTTTCCTTTAAATATGGTAATTCGTCGAGCATGTCATCCACATTTCTAATGAGTGACGCCCCTGAGCGGATGAGCTCCAAGCAACCGGCACTGGAGCGCTCATCAACCCTCCCCGGGACAGCGAACACATTCCGCCCTTGCTCGATGGCGTGCTTAGCTGTTATCATTCCTCCACCGTGGATATCCGACTCGACAACTATCACAGCTTCGCACAACCCCGATATGATACGGTTTCGCGCTGGAAATGTTTGCCTATCAGCGTGCCGCCCAAGCGTAAATTCGGAAACTACCGCCCCAGATTCCACTATGCAGCGGTACAATTTCGCGTTTTCATTGGGATAGATGACATCGATGCCATTTCCGAACACAGCCAGTGTTTTACCTCCGGCATCCAAAGCTCCCTCGTGGGCACAGGCGTCAATGCCCCTCGCCATACCGCTTACCACACAGAATCCCCGCTCAGCCAGCTCAATGGCAAGCTTGCGTGCGGTTATCATGCCATAAGCAGTAGCAGATCGGGACCCAATAATAGCAATTTTTGGCATTTCTTTACAAATATCTCCCAGACAATAAAGACCAATTGGTGTATCGTATATCTGCCTGAGGTCAGAGGGAAAATTTTCGTGATACTGACAAAAAAAATCACCACGCAAAATGCGTAACCTTTCCTCTTCCCTTTCCAAAGAAAATAGCTTTCCACTATTCACGATTGAATCGGCAATGATAGAACCGATCCCCGGTATCGATTTCAGTTCATTCAAACCTACCCTGAATATATCCCGCATATCCGGAAAGTAGTGGAGAAGATTCTTAAAGATACACGGGCCGATATTTGGCAAAGCATTCAATATCATTAAACATTGATTCAGTGACAACCTTCCTTCCACCTTTTCATGTATTTATCACCATTTTAATTTTGCAAGCCTTTTCGCTAGTATCCGCAAATTTTCTTGCACGCCACTCCACACAAATACATAAAAATTCCGTGAATGTGAAACTGTTGGATCTCGTTATACAGAACGGAGAACTAAAAAGCGAACTTATCGAAAAGTTCAGCGAAATCTTAGATTCTGGTTGCTTCATACTTGGCTCTGAGGTGGAACAATTTGAAAGAAATGTTGCCGATTACTTGTCATGCAAATATGCCCTCGGCGTATCATCCGGGACGGATGCTCTGTTGATCGCGCTCATGGCGATGAACATTGGACCAGGGGATGAAGTTTTATGCCCCAGTTATACGTTTTTTTGCACGGCTGGGTGCGTTGTCAGGCTTGGCGCCACTCCAGTCTTTGTTGATGTCAATTACGATAATTTTTGCATATCTATAACCGATCTAAAAGCTAAAATTACTGCAGAAACTAAAGCTATAATTGGCGTCCATCTGTTTGGCCAGGCTTGCGACTGCGAGGCCATATTGGAACTGTGCAGGAAACATGGCATAAAATTTATCGAAGATTGCGCCCAATCTTTTGGAGCAAAACGTCATAATAAGCAAAGCGGAACATTTGGTAATGCGGGATGCTTTAGCTTTTTTCCGAGCAAAACCCTCGGTGGATTTGGCGATTCCGGGTTAGTTTGCACTGATGACGAAGCTTTATACGAACTCATGAAAATGCTCCGTACCCACGGCATGAAACCGAAATATTTCCACAAATATATCGGCGGAAATTTTCGCATCGATGCCCTGCAGGCTGCCCTATTGAACATCAAGCTGAAACACGTGGATACGTACATAAGTAAGCGCATCCATAACGGTAAGTTTTATCTGGAAAACTTGGCGAAACTGGGAAACGACCGCCTAATCACATTGCCAAGAACAGTGGCAGGGAATGACCACACGTGGAATCAATTTACGCTAAAAATTCACGGAGGGAAGCGCGATGAGCTCAAGGAGTATCTTTTCAGCAATGGCATAGGCTGCGAAATATACTATCCACTGTCCCTAAACAAGCAGGAATGCTTTGCACAATACGCAAATAAGCTGCCCATATCAGAGCAGCTAACACAAGAATCCCTCAGTTTACCCATATATCCCGAACTGACAATCGATCAACTAGCTTTCGTAGTTTCAACCATCGAAAGTTTCTTCTTATAGGGTCCAATAAGCGACTAAACCAGTAAATCTCGCTACGGAAAGTAGTCTATTGAAAATAAATCCATAAAAACCGCCAATGGTATAAGATTTTTGAAAAATTTTATGCCATTTAAAAGTATAGAAAAATTTTCCTTTGTCATTGTATTTTTCAAGGTTTCACGCTTTCCTAATTCGCATATTATTTCATCATAATTAAAAAATGCAAATTTGTGCTTGACGCGACGCCTACCTTTTACTCTTCGAAGACCATTAACTTTAAACAAGGAAAAAAATGACATCAACAGTAAAAAATCAATTTAATATATCACCGCTTGCAAACAACAGCATTGCTGCTAGGGTTCGCAGTAATCCGAGAAGATGCGTGCAGAAAAATGGCAACAATGTGCAACCGAATCCTAAAAGCGATGCACGGAGCAAAAGTATGAATAGCAGAAAACCGGAAACTCCTAAGCAAGAAGTAAATTCTGAATCTGAAGTGTTTTCTGAGCCAGAAGTAACCTTTGAAAACCAAGACAAAAGGATTGCAGTTTACCAACCAGAGCCAGAAGAACAAAAAAAACCGTTTTTTAACGCAAAGAACGCACTTATTGCTGGAGTCGCAGTTCTAAGCATTGCAGGTGGTGTTTTGGCAGTCGAAGCCCTTTCTAAGAAAAGCGGTGATGGAGAAAGTGAAAGCACCGATGATTTAAACTCAACTCCACAAGAAAGTAGGCAAATAGAGCAGGAAGCTCCTAAAGCGGCAGAACAAGCCCCTAAAGCAGGAGCTGCTTCCCAAACGGAGCGGAAAGAACAAACTTCTAAACCGGAAGCCCCTAAAGCTCCTAACAAGCAAAATAATACCAACAATGATATTTACTGCGGAAAAGTAAGATTGGGATAATATCCTAAAAT
>JAIRMI010000014.1 GCA_031258795.1 Puniceicoccales bacterium
TGGGAGAGTGTTCCTTTGAGGTTCGCCCAGAATTTTTCGATGGGATTGAGGTCCGGAAAATAGGGAGGCAGGTAAATTAGTGAACAGCACAGCGGCTTCGATGGCCTCCCACGTCCTGGGATGCTTATGAAAGGCGGCATTATCCATAAGGATCACTTGCCCTGGTTTCAGCGCTGCAACGAGGGATTACTCCACCCAAGCATTGAAGACTTCGTCATCGGTAGTGCAATCGTAAACACATTCGGCAATGGTCATCTTACTCCAGAAAAGCATACTGAATGGCGTCGGATAGAGAGGGAAAGAGGTGGAGGATGTCGGAAAGCGTTCCTTTTAGGTTAGCTCAGAATTTTTCGATGGGATTGAGGTCCGGAGAGTAGGGAGGCAGGTAAATTAGTGAACAGTCGGCCGCTTCGATGGCCTCCCGCGTCCTGGGATGCTTATGAAAGGCGGCATTATTCACAAGGACCACCTGCCCTGGTTTCAGCGCTGCAACAAGGGATTGTTCCACCCAGGCAGTGAAGACTTCGCCATCGGTGGTCTAATTATAGGCACATTCGGCAGCAATTGTAAATACATTCGGCAATGATCTTGCCATTGACATACCCGGCGACAATGTTCCTCCGATGAAATTTTTTCCCGGCCACAAAGCCAAACACCTTCTTTCTCTTTGCTGATCTGGCATTTCGCCTGTGCAGATGGCGATCGATACCACTTTTATCCACATAAACTATGTCTTCCTTTTTGTCAACGGGCACTGCCCTTCTCGTAGTCCGCACGTTCTTCTCCTTTGCTGATCTGGCATTTCGCCTATGCAAATGCCGATCGATACCACTTTCATCCACGTAAACTATGTCTTCCTTTTTGTACACGGATATTGCCCTCGGCATACCCAGCGACAATGTTCCTCCTCTGAAATTTCTTCCCAGCCACAAAGCCAAACACCTTCTTTCCCCTTTGCTGATCTGGCATTTCGCCTGTGCAGATGGCGATCGATTCCACTCTCATCTACGTAAACTATGTCTTCCTTTTTGTGGAGGGATATTGCCCTCTCATACTCCTCACGTTTCTCCTCGTTCCGTTCTTTACTCCACCCAAGCATTGAAAACTTCGTCATCGGCGGGACGTGGAGCCATGCATCCCGTCCATGAGTAGCCGCAAGGTCCAGCAACCCTACCATGCGGGCATGTACAATCGGCACCACAAATGCGAAAACATGTTCCGTAGATTGAAGCATTGGCACCGCACCCCACATTGGGCGCCAAAGGTGGACTCGGCAGCAAATTGTACGCCCCTATGATCGCTGTGCCCACACCTTCTTCTCTTCCATTTGCATCGCTTGCTCCTTCCTCTTTTATTTGAATTTATGAGTCCTGACCCTAGAGAGTGTATGGCATACTGCACAACGGACTTAAAAAAGAGAGTGTTAAAATAGAAAAGCACGCACAGTGTAAAAGAAACGAGCGAGGTGTTCGATGTGGGTGAGAAGACTATAAGCGGCTTAGGAGCTTGGCGCCCCCACCCAGACTCGAACTGAGATTAACGGTTTAGGAAACCGCGGTTCTATCCATTGAACTATGGGGACTGAAACGAACCCATACCAGCTTAAATAAGCATTTTGTAAAGATAAAAATATTGCCCAATAAATTCCGTTGCACTCTCATTTCGATTCACTCCCCTCCTTGGGATTCTCTTTGGATTGTTTTTTCTGCCTAAAGGCGTTTTCCATGTCTATGAGAGTATCTATTTTTTTCCTAATTGAGTCTCCGTAGCTCCTATCTGTTGCCCATTTCCCCGTTAATTCAAAAATATCGTTTGCACTGTTTCGCCTAACAAGTGCAAATCTTGGGTCAACGCAACGATTTCTTAAATCTTGAGAAGAAGCGTAAGCTTTTAGATGCTGTATGTGAGCCCTGATTCCAGTCTTTACATCGGGAAAAAACAGCCCAACAGTTGAATCACTCAATGTACCCAATCCACAAAAATTATTCTGAGCAGGCGAAACGGCGCCTTTAAAATGCAAAAATCCCGTCTCGTGACACATCTGAATGAAGGCCACATCGTGATTTACGCCCTCGTAGGCGCATTCCCATATATACGTACGTACAATGTAGGCTGCCTTTTTGGGCGATATTTTTCGATTATATTGGAGCAAGTATTTCACCATAGTTTGCTCGCTTGTAACACCCTTAGCCATAATGCGCTGATGCGCTGGGCCCTTTTTGATAAAGGCAAGGTCATCAGCTTTTCTTTTAAAAGAACTTGCCGAAAAATTACACCCAGCAAGTACAAACAGGGAAACCCATACTAGAAATGCATACCTAATATAATTACTAAACTTCATATGCAATGATTCCCCTATATTTTGCTCGGTGAAATTTGCAAGTCAAATTGTGGTTCTATTTTTAATGTCGTACCATTCACCCGGTTCAGGGTCGATTATAATTATTTTTGGTCGCTTGTCAATTATATTATCAAAAAACCAATCTCGAGATTCCTTTTCTCCGTGTGTTAAAATTACCGTTCTGGGATTAAGGCTAAATATGCATTCCAGCAAGTCTTCTCGATCGGCATGGCCACTTAGGTCAAAGCGCTCTATATATGCCTCTATTTTGGTGGAAAACCTTAGTGCCTTAAAGTCGAAGCTGGAATGTTTTTCCTGAGCTAGCAGTTCACCGCCGGGAGTCATTGGATCGCAATACCCAACGAAAAGGATGGCATTTTGTGGATCCCCGACCAAATTTGCTGCCGTTAAGTAGGATGGCGTATTTTCCACCAACATTCCACTACTCAGCACAAATATGGACTGCTTCGTCGGCTTCCTCAGTTTATCGAATTTTGCATTTCTGAACGATTTCACCTTTAAATCTCTCAGAATGGCCGACCCGAAATCTATGCATCTCAATTTTTTATTGGCGACCTCAAAATCATCCACTAAACCGAGCCCAAGTCCCGAACAAAAAATTGGAACATTTTTTGGCAGTTTCTTTTGAGTTTGGGCATTGTGTAAAATTTTTAAAATTTCCTGCATCCGACCAAGGGCAAAAGCAGGAATCAGTACCGAGCCTCCCCCTTCTAGTGTGTATTTTATGCGATTGATCAATCTATCGATTTCGGATTGGTAAGAAAAACCGTCCCTTTGGCTGTGATTGCCACGCGTTGTTTCGCTAATTACAACATCTACGGTCTTTTTTGGCCACAGGGCCCCCTTCAACGTTTTTTGATTTCTAAACAACACATCTCCAGAAAAAAATAATGTCCTATGTTTATATTCAATTAGGACGCTGCTAGCTCCGATAACATGCCCGGCCAAAAAAAATGTTATATTTATCTCGCTGCCGTCTTTTTGCAGGGTTCGCATTTTGGCGTGGGGCATTGGCAAAATATGCTGGTCCAGTTCCTTTATGTCGCCCACCGAATAAAGTGGATATTCTTTGATTCCACGTTCTTCCCGCTGCATCGTCATTATGGTGACTGAATTTTCCAAGATTCTTGGCATGATTATGTGGGATGCTGGTGAAGTGAGTACGCGCGCTTGCTGCTGATTTTTCATGAAAAATGGAAGCGAGCCGACGTGATCCAAGTGGCAATGAGATATTACTATGAAGTCTATTGCTTCCCCGTTTATCAGTGCAAAATCTGGCAAAGCTTTAAATCCCTCTTCACGCGGACTCATGCCGCAGTCGAGCAATATCTTGAAATTGCCAATCTCAAGATACATGCACTGCGATCCAATTTCCCGTGTTTTATTTAAATCAATTATTCGCATCTATTTCGAAATATCCCTAACCAACACAGCTAAAAAAGTGCGGAGCAGTTAAAAACTTTTAATATGGGGTCGGAGAATTGTGTAACAATTTAAAATAATTTTGCAAATTTATATTAGCTAAATTTTTATGTATGTATATTTTTCCACATCAAGACTTTCAGTTAAAACGTGAATTTTCTTGCAATTTTTGCAAAGCAAGACACCCCAAGTGGCCATGCCTATTACAGCAAGCAATCAGGTTTTTAAAATGACGATCCCAAGCAGTACTATGGCGTCTCAACTGGGATTGCATGCTAAATTCAGCCCTATCATACAAGAACAAGCACTTCAACCTTTACTTTTTGAACTTGAAAACGCTATAGAAAGAATACGACACTCTGCCCAAGGCTCCTCGTCGAAAAATTTTGAAACAAGGGAGGCAAGAGCTCTTTTAACTGACCTTACATCACTTCGGAGCAAACTGACATCCGATTTAGGTGAATTACACCGTTCTCAAAGCCTAGAGGTAGTTAGGGGGCTGCACAACTGCCTTGTTTCAATTTTCACTATTTTTGCCCGTATGCCCGCGTGCGTAGGCGAAGAAGAATCGCGGAAAATAGTCGACATTTTCACATCAAGTGCCTGTGACCGAGTGAGCACTTGTGAGCCATCTCCAATTTTATCCAAAGAAATTTGCCAACTAGTAGATGCTTACATTGCCTTGGAAAAAGCAACTCTTGCTCAAGCAGGGGGTACCGCTTGCAAAATATATTCCATATTTGGTATGCCCCCGCCAGAAGCTGGAAAAGTGACCGTCATTTGCCAAAACGAAACAGGACAGCCCATAGCCTATGAGGCTGAAGTTACCGAAGATGGTATTATATGCAATGGAAATCCTAAACGCCCCGAAGAAGCTTCCTTAGATCCAACAAATGCCATTCCTCGCAATATACTTATAGTGCCGGGACAAGTTGAATTGAAAAGCTTTGTAGCAAAAAGCCCAAGTCCCTCAGTGTCAGTGAAAAGTTCTACAGGCATCGCTGGCGGCATAGAAAACATAAAAATTAACGGTGAAATATATACAATTCCCTCAAACGCCCTCAAAGGTATTGACATTGAATATGCTAGAAATGCAATCACCGATGGACAGAGGCTTTTAGCCGATATCCGAAGTAGGAACATCTCAGCTTTGGAGGAGAATTCACCCATTAAATCGCGGCAGGACATGGTAGACTTGATGTGGGCCATCTGTGCGGAGGCATGGAAAATTGATCCAAACTATCAAGCAGGAAGCAGCGCAGCCTACGTTGCCGATCCAGATAGGAAAATGTATGCCGCATTAAAACACGCCAAAGATGGAGATTTCCCCCTGGCTTATTTCAGGGGTAGTGCCAATGATAGTTCCCATTTGAAGCCTTTTAAGGAAAGTAAGGAATCTCAATGTGGTTTAGATGCCTATGCCGCCGGCACATCAGCAACTAGCAAGCGAAACGAGATATTGCCCTATGGCCGAGGTACTCTTTTGTTTGGGCAGATAAAGGCCTCGGAAAGTATGTTTGTGCAAGATCGAACTTTTATAAAACTTGAAGACTATGGGACCGATAATCGTTCCATTTCAGCTGGCGTTGTTGCACAAATTAGAGGGCGAGTCCTTTCGTTTTGGAATTTATTGCGCCATGGATATCAGTGGCTAAAAAAAACCGTTCTCAGAATAGGTCTACCGGATAAAACACAAGACTTCACGGAAAAAACTGAAGCAATCTTCAAAAAAGTTGCCTCGTTCTGTAAAAAAGGTAGCGAGGGTGTATCGCTTTCTTTGAAGGAAGGTGCAAAAGCCGCTGCAGAGAAAGGATTGACTGCTTTAGCTAAATTTGTTACGGAACAAAAAAGGGGAAACGAAACAGCGGTGGATATTGAATGGCTTGGAAAAGTGGAAGAGGAAATATCTTCCTGGCTGGAGAAGGATTTTTTAAAAGATTACCAAATGTTGGCAATAGGCAAATGGAAGCGAGATCTTGCCAATCAGGGTAGGTCAACGCTAGCCTATTTCGAGACCCACGACCAATCTGCCCGGGAGATAGTAATAGACCTTGTTACGTAACTTTCCTCTCAACTTTCTAGGTTGGTTTGCTTCACCTAGCATTGAAATAATTTTTGCCAGACACATCGGCAAAAATTTAACGATATAAATTTCTAGTCCTGCCGCATCAAAACTTGACAATATTTCACAACATCATTTTTGATAAGTAGTTGAAATTAACTGAAATGTTTTCCGGGCTTAAAAACAAAATAGTAAGTGCGC
>JAIRMI010000015.1 GCA_031258795.1 Puniceicoccales bacterium
GTTTTGTGATTTCGATGGCGTACATTTACATACGGGAAGTGTCGTTGAATCGATGTAAAAAGTACCCTTGCTCCGCCTTATAGCCATCTCACTCCAGAAAAGCATACTAGATGGCGTCGGAGAGAGAAGGAAAAGGTGGAGGATGTCGGCTAGTGTTCCTTTGAGGTTCGCCCAGAATTTTTCGATGGGATTGAGGTCCGGAGAGTAGGAAGGCAGGTAAATTAGGAAACAGCCGGCCACTTCGATGGCCTCCTGCTCTTTATATGCCCTGGTCTTTTTTTATTGTGATCTTTAGTTTTCTCAGCGCTTTGCCTATGCAACTCGTGCTCACTTTAAACTCGCTGGCTATTTCCCTTTGATAGGCATCCGGGCATTTTCCCACGTACCTAACTAGCTTTTCCGGATCTAACTTCCTGTATTTCCTGTTCAGCGGTACACGCTCTAGATTCCCCGTTTCCCTCAACTTCTTCTTCCATGCAAATATCGCACGCTCACTCACCCCAAACGCCTCGCTCGTTTCCTTTGCACTGTGCGTGCTTTCCTATTTTAATACCCTCTTTTTCAAGTAGCTTGACTACAAATGGTCGAAAGTCAATCCCTTTGTTGACTCAGAAGTCAAGATCAAAAATTGGGGCATGTTAACATTTTTAAAAAGAATTGGATATTATCTTCCATTTCATTCAAGTTCCTCATCTTTCAATAAGATCAACTTTTCTTGGTTTTGTGGTTGACTTTTGGTAAAAATACCGATCTAAAATATGAAATTTGGGAATTGTAGCTTTCCGCCCTCAGACCGTAAGTATATATAGCGACAAAGAAAATGTCCAAGCATGCCTAAGATTTACGGCGACCAAATGAAATTCGGTATTCGTTTTCCGTGTAAAATGAAAATAAACTAAAGTCTATTTTTATGGACTAGTCCGTCGAGATGCATCTTGATAATTACATTACTCGGGATAATTATACATATTCAGTTTTATATGCAGAACCCCCTTCGTTCCAGCGTGCTTTTTTACTCCATTGATTCATCCGTTTGTAAATGTTGCACTATTTCCTAATACTTTTCCCGCAGCGTTTTTCACTTGTTTCCAAGCACAACTTTTCATTCCTCATTTTTAAAATTTTGGCTATAGCGTAATCAGTTTGCCATAATCGAAAGCTGCACATTTTATACTTGTTTGCCCATTGGAACTGCGATAGGAGGCAATAAGGTCCAAGTAAATTTCGCCTCCGGTCCGTAAAAGGGCTTGCTTATGGTAATGCGCGAAGGAAAATTTGCCCCTTGAGTTATAAAGTAAACAACTTTACCATCCTCGAGGCGAGGCTCGTGCACGGAGGAAACATCGTAGTCATCCGGCCACCGTGCATGCTCTTGCTTAAATTCTTCGGCATCATATATGATGTAATAGCTCCTATTTAAGAGGGCATTTGTTATTTTACAGTATCCTTTCAGGGAACAATCCGGCAACATTTCCGGGTTTTCTGTAAAAAATTCCTTCAATGATCTAAAACTTTTGATAAAAGACCGCTCCGGCAGTCTAAAAACATTCACCTGGGACGGTGGCGCCCGGTCGATTCCAGGCCTAAAATCATTGGGCAATGGATTAGGCTCAAAAGCCTTATCTTTGGTAGAATATATTTCCCACATCTCCCCCTTGCTTTTAATAGCGCTAACTGTATCCATGGTGTATTTTCTCTTGCAAAGTTTCCTAAAATAGTCAAGTTTTCTTAGCACTGCTCGATAAAGGTAGCGGGGCTTATGGTTATGCCTTTGATTAGGAGACTGCCCGTACCAGCCATGGGCTCTGCGACTTCCTTTCTCTCAGGATGGTAGTTGACTATTTGAAACGTATCGTCACTTTCTCTTCTTAGTCCAACATAGGGCCTACCTGTGGGTTCATCTGCATAATTACTGAGCCCTATGTTCAATATTTGTCCATCCTGAAGTCTTTGGGGATCGAAATCGCTGATTACTCGCACGTTAAAGCCATGCCCCGGGCTAGATATCCCCGTCTCCCCATCAATTATTTGTATTCTTGCCAATGTTACAAACTCTCTTCCATTTCCCTCTTGAAGCACGCTTACCAAATGTACAGCTTCAGCCAAAGAAATCCTACCATCTTGGACAAATCCAATTTTAATATCTATCCAATTTGAGGTTGTAAAATTTATAGTCATCTTACTCCAGAAAGGCATAATGAATAGCATCGGAGAGAAAAGGGAAGAGGTGGAGGATATGGGAGAGTGTTCCTTTGAGGTTCGCCCAGAATTTTTCGATGGGATTGAGGTCCGGAAAATAGGTAGTCATCCCACTCCAGAAAAGCATACTGAATAGCGTCGAAGAGAGAGGGAAGGGGTGGAGGATATGGGAGAGTGTTCCTTTGGGGTTAGCCCAGAATTTTTCGATGGGATTGAGGTCCGGAGAATAGGGAGGCAGGTAAATTAGGGAACAGCCGGTCGCTTCAATGGCCTTCCGCGTCCGCCGATGTTTATGAAAGGTGGCATTACCCATAAGGACCACCTGCCCGGGTTTCAATGCTGCAACGAGGAATTGTTCCAGCCAGGCATTGAAGACTTCGTCATCGGTGGTGCAATCATAGACACATTCGGCAATGGTCTTGCCATCGACATACCCGGCGGCAATGTTCGTCCTCTGAAATTTCTTCCCAGCCACAAAGCCAAACACCTTCTTTTCCTTTGCTGATCTGGCATTTCGCCGATGCAGATGGCAATCGATTCCACTTTCATCCACATAAACTATGTTTTCCTTTTTGTACACGGACTTGCCTTCTCATAGTCCGCACGTTCTTCTCCTTTGCTGATCTGGCATTCTGGCATTTCGCCTGTGCAAATGGCGATCGATACCACTCTCATCCACATAAACTATGTCTTCCTTTTTGTACACGGACATCGCCATCTCATAGTCCGCACCTTCTTTCTCGTCCCGTTCTTTACTCCACCCAAGCATTGAAGACTTCGCCATCGGTAGTGCAATCGTAAACACATTCGGCAATGGTCATCTCACTCCAAAAAAGCATACTGAATGACGTCGGAGAGAGAAGGAAAAAGGTGGAGGATATGAGAGAGTGTTCATTTGAGGTTCGCCCAGAATTTTTCAATGGGATTGAGGTCCGGAAAATAGGGAGGCAGGTAAATTAGGGAACAGTCAGCAGTTTCGATGGCCTCCCGCTCTTTATATACCCTGGTCTTTTTTTACTGTGATCTTTAGCTTTCTCAACACTTTGCCAATGCAACTCGTGCTCACTTTAAACTCGCTGGCCATTTCCCTTTGATAGGCATCCGAGTGCTCTTCCACGTACTTCACTAGCTTTTCCGGATCCAACTTTCTGTATTTTCTGTTCAGCGGTACACGCTCTAGATTCCCCGTTTCCCTCAACTTCTTCTTCCATGCAAATATCGCACGCTTACTCACATCGAACACCTCGCTCCTTTCCTTTACACTGTGTGTGCTTTCCTATTTTAATACCCTCTTTTTCAAGTCCGTTGTACAGTATGCCACATATTCTCTAGGTATAATCTTTATACGCCTTTCTCAAGTAGTTTGACTATATACCACCGATGGCGAGGTCTTCAATGCTTAGGAAACAATTCCTCGTTGCAGCGCTGAAACCCGGGCAAGTGGTCCTTATGGATAATGGGGCGTTTCACAAACATCGGCGGACGCGGGAGGCCATCGAAGTCGCTGGCTGTTCCTTGATTTTCTTGCCTCCCTACTCTCCGGACCTCAATCCCAT
>JAIRMI010000026.1 GCA_031258795.1 Puniceicoccales bacterium
TTTGGCTTTGTGGCCGGGAAGAAATTTCATCGGACGAACATCGTCGCTGGGTATGTCAATGGCAAGACCATTGCCGAATGTGTTTACAATTGCTACCGAATGTGTCTATGATTATACCACCGATGGCGAAGTCTTCAATGCCTGGGTGAAACAATCCCTCGTTGTAGCGCTGAAACCCGGGCAGGTGATCCTTATGGATAATGGGGCGTTTCATAAGCATCCCAGGACGCGGGAGGCCATCGAAGCAGCCGGCTGTTCCCTAATTTACCTCCTTCCCTACTCTCCGGACCTCAATCCCATCGAAAAATTCTAGGCGAACCTCAAATGAACACTCTCTCATATCCTCCACCTTTTTCCTTCTCTCTCCGACGTCATTCAGTATGCTTTTTTGGAGTGAGATGACTATAAAAGACTTACAGGACAGTGGCGAGCAAAAAAAAGGGGAGCTTCCTCGCGCCACATCGGGCGAACCAAAGGAGGACTTAACAGCAAGCTACATGCCGTTTGTGATGGCCTTGGACGGCCGGTGCGGTTGCTCCTGATCGCTGGGAACGTTAGCGACATCGTTGGCGCCGGTGAACTACTAAAAGATCTACCAGAGGCGAGTTATCTGCTAGCAGACAAAAGGTATGATGCCCATTGGTTTCGGGAGGGCCTGAGACAGCGGAGGGTAAAGCTATGCGACGCTTTCGGGTAGCCGTGCGATTGCTGCCGACCGCTGGGAACGTCAATGACATTGTTGGCGCCGGTGAACTGCTGAAAGACTTACAGGACAGCGGCGAGCTATCTGCTGGCGGACAAATGGTACGGCGCCAACTGGTTTTGGAGAGGGCTGAGGCAGCGCAGGGTGGAGCCATGCGACGCTTTCGGGTAGCCGGTGAGGTTGCTGCTGACCGCTTGGGAACGTTAGCGACATCGTTGTGGCGCCGGTGAACTACTAAAAGATCTACCAGTTAGCGTCATACCCTTTGTCTGCCAGCAGATAACTCACTCTCCGGTCGTCTCCCGTGGTTTCGATCCCACTCCGATCATCCACCCGTGGCTTCCCACGCAACTTCGGGAAATACATGCTTTAGTCGTCCAAAGTTCCCTTCTTTTATTAATCATATGATCATAGTCAAATCCCGACTTTCTGTTCGCCATCATAATGCCAAGCTCATTTTTATAAGTCCTGACACTAGGGGTTCCTCCCTCTTGCACATTGCGCAGTTAAACTGACCTTGGAAAAAGGCAGCCTCCATACCTTCTCTAAGCCAAGCATAGCATCTAGAATGGGAAACAATGCAAGCAAACAGCACAGTTGCGATATTAAAATTTAACAAAGAAAACTAAAACTCCCAAAATTCATCCCTGTCCAAGTCTTTTTGTAAACTTATTTCCTTTTCACGAAAAAATAAAAAGACGGGCAGCTCTGAAAATATTTCATTCGTTTAAGATTTGCTTTTCTCTTACCCTGCATAAATGATGAAACTTTATCGAAAATGATAACATCCTAAAAGCCGCCGGACCGCCTTGCACTGAAATTATCCCTGCTACCCTGGCTTTACCAACTTTGCATCTTATGGTCTTGGCTTTTCTACTTCATTAGTTCGCAAACCGAACACCCTAAGTATCAATGCCCTTACCTTCTGCAAGTAACCCCACCCTAAAAGAAACGCTCCAACTCCCTGACACTTGCACCAACATCAAGCAGGGCTACATCTGCTTACATCAGGGCTGTTTGGTATTTTCAATTAATTTTGTTCATCAACTAGTGGATTTACGCGTGCATTTTTTCGACGGACCTTCGCATCCTCCTCTGACTGAGGGGCATGGTTTTCATAGCACTTGCTATGCTTACATTCCTGCTGGTCCGTTTCATTTGATGAAGGAACTTTCCCTCCTTGCATCGATGTACTGACACTGAAAAGAAGCAGAACTAACAACTTCTTCGAGTTAAACATAATATTTTCCTTTGCTTAATTTTGCTTGAATAAACAAACGATGCAGACAAACGACGCAATTGCAATATTAAAATTTAGAAAAAATGAAAAATTTAACCAAAAAAGCCAAAGCTCTCGAGGCATACCTCCACACCAGCCTATTTGTAAGCTCATTTTCCTCTGAAAAAACAAAAAAGATAAGCAGCTCTGAAGAAGCGTGCGTCAAAAATACTTCATTTGTTTAAAGCTCATTTTTCGTTGCTGCGTCATAGAGTTTGGAAACTTTGTCGAAATTAACGACGTTCCCAAAAGCCTTTAGGTAGTCGGCTTTGCGGTTGTTGTACTTCAAATAATAGGCGTGTTCCCATAGATCTAGCACCAAAATGGGCTGCCCTATTCGCAAGGCATGTTCCTTCATCAAGGGGTTATCGTGGTTCAACATTGAGCAAATGAATAAGTTCCCATTTTCGTCAACTGCCAACCAAGTCCAGCCACTACCAAGGTGCCCCATTGCAGATTGCTCAAAGATGGATACAAATTCAAAGCTACCGAATTGTTTGATCCATTGCCCCAAACAACTTTCCGGAAGGATGATTACTACCTCCAGGGGTTAGGATATTCCAAAAGAGCGCATGATTATAATGTCCACCGCCATTGAACTTAATGAGCTCCCTGGCTTTAGCGGGCACGTCCAGTTGGGCAATGTTTTTTGCAAAATCATCGAGAGATATACCCAATTTTGCTCCAGCCTCGGAGAGAACGCTGTTTAACTTATTTACGTAAGCGGCGCGGTGTTTATCGTGGTGCAAATGCATCGTTTGCGCGTCAAAATTTGGTTCCAAAGCATCATATTTATAGGCAAGACCATCCAACGCACATACCATAATTACTCCTTGTTTGGTTTGAAAAATCTTTGCCTCTTGCCTATGTCAGTGAAGCATGACTGTGAAAGCGATTGAGGGCACTCAATACGGCGCTCGTTCCATCGGAATATTCTCCAAATACTTCATGGTCACTACTCAGTGCAAAGCCGGCCGATTTTACATCATTGATTGCTTTGACGCCCTTTTTCCACGCATCCATAAACATACTCGAAAGAGAATGAAGGTTTGGTGCGGCTAGGAACAGGCGGAGAGCCTGGGATTGATCGATCCACCGCTGGCACACCGACGCATGTTCTATCAAAATGGGGTTGTCTATCATGAATGCTGTGCAGTACAGACTTTTTATTTCCTCAGAAATTTCATCGATAGCCGCCAGCTCTCCCTCGAAGTAACGGATCTGCTTGTGAATTTCTTTGTTCCAAAAACCATGCTGTTTGAGTGTCTTGACAAGCTCCTGGGAAATGACCATCATTTCTCGGTTGTTCGACAGTTCCTTGGTAAATACATTTCTGGTCGCTGGCGCCAAACCGGGATAGCACCCCATCAGGCGGGATATCTTGCGCGTAGGCGAGTTGGCATTTAAATATGCGTTCCTGATTCCGAACTTTTTCAGGTCTCTACGCAGCGAATCCCAATCAAGCTTTATTTCAAAATTGCTGGAAGAAAAATCCATGGGCAAAACACCTTTTTTCCACTCGGACGATTCGTAAACAGGGCAAGCACCGAGCTGCTTGGCAAGATTAACGGACTCTTTGATGGTTTCGTAAGCAATAAACTCGAAGCATTCATTGCTAAACTTTAGTGCCTCCGGGCTGCTGAACGGCACGTTTTTGTGGTACAGTGCGTTTTGAAAACCCATCACGCCGAGACCGATTGCCCGATATTTTTTGGCAAATATTTGCGATGCCTCCGTTGGAAAGTAGTTCACGTCGATCATGGCATCGAGGGCACGGACGGCAACTTGTACCGTATTTCGTAGCTTATCAAGGTCCAGCGAACCATCACTGCGCAAATGTTTGCCCATATCGAGTGACCCTGCGTTGCACACAGCGGTCTCCTCGTAGGTTGAGTTCAACATATGTTCCAAGCATAAATTCGGAGCATGAATCACCCCATTTTTGCACATATTAGCACGGTTACAGGTGTCCTTAAAAGCTATTTTCGGATACCCGGTCTCAAAAATTCTTTGCATAATCTTTTGCCAAAGATCGGACACGGATACTCTCTTCGAAGGAATTTTGCCATCCGCAGCCCGCCGTTCCAATTCGACATAAAAATTTTCAAAGTCGGCACCGTATAAATCGTGCAAATTTTCAGTGTCCTCGGGATTAAACAGCGACCAATCGGCACCTTCGCCCAATCGTTTCATGAACAAATCGGGGATCCATAACACCGTCCCCAGCTCATCACCATTGGTGCTGGAATTATTGATTTTTTTTCTATAATCGATGAACTCCTGCACATCGCAGTGCCAAATTTCCAAGCAAGCCAGTCCCCTGCCGCGTCGCCGCTCCGTACCTTGATTCGCCACAGCCAACTGGTGTTGGTGCAATTGTAAAAAAGGAATGACTCCGGGGGAATCTCCCCGCGTACCTTTGATTTTCGTGCCCCTACCACGCACATTAGTCCATGAACCGCCAACACCGCCACCCCATTTCGCAATAAAAGCATTATCCGCGATACCACGCGCCATGATGCTTTCCAGGTCGTCCTCGATGTGATAAACGTAACTTGCCATCATCTGCGCCTTCGGCGTCCCAGCGTAGTATAGCGTGGGTGTGGACAGGCAAAAGTACCTATCTCGAAATAAACGGTAGAGTGCGATGGCTTCTTTTTCAGCGTTTTGTTTGCCCATGAATACACCCATGGAAACGCGCATCCACAGCATCTGTGGCGTTTCCAAAATCGTTTGCTCAGAATCGCGCAGCAAATAATTTTCAACCAAGCTCTGCAGGGCAATGGCATCAAACTCCAGATCTGCACGAATGTCCAACTCCGCGGATATGGCACCAAGATCGTATTTTAGCATATCTTCGTGAAGCAAGCTAAGTTTAACGCCGCGCTCAATGTATTCCTCAAAGGCAACTCGCTGCCTACCTTGCAGCTGTTCAACACCATCGCTGGAACAGTGCCAGTTAAAAATTTCTTCGTACAAGTAGGATAACTGTATGCGTGCAGCAAAAATCGCAAAACCCGGGTCCTTTTCGATCAAACCACGCGCATTCTCGATTACACGTTCCCGGAGAGCATTGCTGTCCATTTCGTTGACCACGCCGTCGCGCAGCGCACCCACAATTTCATCCCTAGTCAGATGGGAATCTATGCCAGTATGAGCAAATGTTATCCTCGCCTGTAAGTCGGAGCCATCCCACAGAAAACTCTCCCCATCACTGTTTCTTATTAAAATTATCGACTCTTGGAGGGCGACATCTTCGACTTGACTTTCGAATTGTCCACTTTCACGTAACTGTGCGTGCTTCGAACGGTATAAAATATACGCCTCGGCTACTTTGAAAAATCCAGCAGCCATGAGCTCTTCTTGGACGCAATCTTGCACGTCTTCAATGTAGGCAAAGGAAAGCCCAGAATTTACCACATCTTTCGTCACCGCCTCTGCAATTTTTTCAGCTGGAACGGGGTCCTGTTTCACGGCTAAAAATGCCTGTATTACGGCGTTTTTTATCTTCGCTTCGTTCCACGGAACAACCTGTTTGTTTCGCCTTATCAATTTGATCCCCGGCCTGTGGCACATATTGCTAAAGGACTCGTTTTCCATGCGTTTCTTCATGACGTACCCACGGGCAATATCGTGTGCTTTGTTTCGGACCAAAACCTCCTCAACCAGCAAATCAAGCTCACACTTATTCAGTGAACCCGATCCGCGGCGTAGGGACTCCTCGGCAACGTCGGTCACCAATAGATTGATCAAATTCTTATTTTCTTGGGTGAAAATGTCGGCTTCGCCCCGAGACAGGCAGACATTGGTCAGCGCCTCACCGAGCTCACGGGCAACATTCATAACGTCGCAGTCCCTGTGTGCTTCGACCGGTGCCACGACGCTAGCCCAGCGAAAGTGCGGCTTTTCCTCATTTGGAGTGAAGATCAATCTTTTTAGCTCCAGATTTTCCTGTAAATTTGTGCGCATAACTACTTCACATGATTAAAGTTCCCCCCATCCAGTCAACACTTAGCGGTAAAAATTTCCCCCAGCTTGGATCCCATTGGTATTCAAAAACTTACACCTCTTACGAAGATAACATCATAACCAATCCGCACCGCAAACATTTTTTCCAGGCGCGAGTTGAAATGCTTAAAATGCTTAAACAGATTGACTTTAACAAGCCTGGGAACAATGACATGCGTCGAAGTGCAGGTTCGAGCGTAATTTAAACTCGGCCTGCTTGCCGTCATTCCACTGCTGCACCGGGCGTATGTAACCGACAATGCGGGAATATATCTCCGTTCGCTTGCCACAGTGAGGGCAAACCGTCTGTTCGCCAGCCAAATAGCCGTGATCTTGGCAGACGGAGAAGGTTGGTGTCAGGGAATAGTAGGGCAATTTATAATTCTGTGCTATGCTTTTCACCAGTGTTTTAACGACGTTCTTATCTGAAACGCGCTCACCGAGAAATAGGTGCACCACCGTGCCGCCGGTGAATTTCGTCTGCAAATCATCCTGGTGATCCAGCACTGAGAACAAATCATCCGTATAGTTAACGGGTACATGGACGGAATTGGTGTAAAAAGGGACATCGCCGTTGCATTTTTGCTCCTTTTCGTTGGCGGCAAGGACTTCCCCCTTGAACCGTGCCTTATCCTTTCTCGCTAAGCGAAAGGATGTTCCCTCCGCCGGTGTTGCTTCGAGATTGTAGAAATTTCCCGTTGTTTTCTGAAATTCCATGATCTTGCTTCGCATAAAATCGAGCACCTCCAGAGCAAACTCCTTACCCTCTGGGGTTGTTATGCTTTTGCCCAAAAAGTTTAGGCATGCCTCATTCATTCCCACGAGCCCGATGGTGGAGAAGTGGTTCTCCCAATACTTTCCAAGACGCTTTTTAATGTCCTTCAGATAGAAAGTTGTATACGGGTACAAGTTTGACGAAGTTAGTTTCTCCAGTAATTCCCGCTTTATTTCCAAGCTCTTGCTGGCAAGCTCCATTAGAGCCGCCAAACGAGCCAAAAATTCCGTCTTTGACTTTGCCAGGAACCCGATCCTTGGGAGGTTAATTGTAACAACGCCAACGCTGCCCGTTAGAGGGTTTGCCCCAAATAAGCCTCCGCCACGCTTCCGCAGCTGGGTATTGTCGATGCGCAGGCGACAACACATGGAACGGGTATCTTCCGGGCTCATATCGGAGTTTATGAAATTTGAAAAATAGGGAATGCCGTACTTGCCCGTCATTTCCCAAAGGCCATCGAGGTTGGGATTATCCCAGTCAAAGTCCTTGGTAAGATTAATAGTCGGGATAGGGAATGTCATTATTCTGCCATGGGCATCACCCTCCGTCATGACTTCGAACAAGGCACGGTTAAAAATATCCATTTCCTTCTGAAAATCCCTGTACTTATCTCCCATAATCTCGCCGCCGATTATAACCGACTCATCGGCAAAATGCTTGGGACAGAATAGATCCAGGGTTATATTGGTAAATGGCGTCTGGAAACCAACCCTCGTGGGAATATTTATGTTAAACATAAACTCCTGCAGGGACTGCTTGACCTGTGCGAAGGTCAGACCATCGAACCTGATGAATGGGGCCAACAGGGTATCAAAGTTGGAAAACGCCTGTGCCCCAGCCGCTTCTCCCTGGAGGGTGTAAAAAAAATTAACTATCTGCCCCAGCGCTGTGCGCAGGTGTTTCGGTGGATGGGCCTCTATCTTTCCCGATACGCCGCAAAAACCCTCCCGGAGCAAATCAGCCAGATCCCAGCCAACGCAATACACGGACAATTGCGTCAGATCATGGATGTGAAAATCTCCCGACTCATGGGCATTGCGTATGTCCACTGGATAAACACTATTCAGCCAATAGGTTTGGCTCAGCGCACCGGATAAATAGTGATTCAATCCCTGGAGGGAGTAGCTCATATTGCTATTTTCTTTCACTTCCCAATCCACTCGGGAAATGTACTGATTAACTCGAGATACTTCCGCCTGGGCAGCGATCTCCGGCAATCTATTCCTGCGATCGCGCGCCAAAACAAATGTTCTCGCGGTAACCGGGTACTTCGACAGCATCAGCGCCTGCTCTATAAAATCCTCGATTTGCTCAATGGCTGGATTACCATCCGGGCATTGTTCCCAAATTTTAGCAATCACCTCCCGAGCAAGCTGCCAAGCGCCGTTGGAATCATACTCCCTCGTAGCCTTCCCGGCTTCGAAGAGCATTTGGTAAATTTGGTTGTGCAACATAACATCGCGGGGCATAGCCGCCAATTTTTTGTTAGGCAAGGACTCATTCATAAAATTCTCCATAAAAATTAAACAACAAATGTACAGCGAAAAATACTATATATAGTAAGTTTCCAGTAAAATTCTACTATATGTAGTAAGTTTTTCTTGTCCACATAAATTTTAAAAAATTTTCTGAGGCTCGGGTTTGGGCAAAAGCAATCCCTCTTCGCAGGCCCCGGTTCGCCATTTTTCGGGGAAATTTTTCGGATCAAAATTTTCCCAGTGACGCAAAAAAATAAATGCAACGGCCTAACCCTGAGCCAGGCAAGCGCTTTTTCAAATTTTCATCCTTCTTTTGGTTTTATTTCAATTTATTTCATCCTTCTTTCAACTTTTTCCGAAGCAACAACAATACAAACAATGGGGAATCAAATAATTTTCCTTGGCAAAATGTAAAATTATGGTACAATGAACCCTTAAAAGCCAAGGATAAAAAACGAGAATGAGGAGTAAAGTGATACCAGGACCAAGTGAGCCCTCCGTTCAACTTCAACCTGGAGTGGCAGAAGAGGGAAAAACCGACGTCAGGCCGGCTTCGCACTTGCGCGCAATGGCACGCGAAATGACAATGAGCAAGCGTGCCCTGGGAGCTTTTGAAAAAGGACTTAGCCTGGCAAGGCGTGAAATTGGATCGGCAATAGCTCCTCAAGCCACTCCCCAGCGATTGACGGTGAGAGAAATATGGAACAAGCTTCTCGAGTTATTTGACAGGATATTCGAAAAATTTGACAGGGCATTTGGTAATGAAGCAACGGAGTGCACCTATCGGGTGAGAGATGCAATAAAAAACCATGACTATAACACCCTGAGAAACCTATTAGTAGTCCAGCCCCAAAATACTGCTATAAGGTATGAATTGCTCCGACGCATACAGGAGAATGAGCCGGACTTGCTTCAAGCTTTGTTTACACAAGATAACGAATTTGAAGCACTCAGAGCGGCCCTAGGAATTTCAGATGTGCCAGTGGTACCTCCAGATCAGCCAGAGGTGCAGGTTCCAGGGTCAGATCTAAGTTCAGAGCCACCTCCGGTAGTGGATCAAGCTCCCGTCCCAAGCCAAACGCCACCTCCTTCCTCCCAATTGGACTCGATTTCGGCTCAAGTACCAGCGGAACCGCTGATACCAGCAGATCAGCTACTTGATGCTAAGGCAGTAGCCAACGAGTTATGGCAATTGAAGGCCAATAACCACCAAAAGTTTATGGAGAGAGTTCGCGCCTTGGATGTGGAACAATTGGGAGCGGTATTGGAAAAGAATGATGACCTTTTACCCTGGCTTAGTTTCAATCAAATCCGGCAGCTTATTCAGGCTAAGAAGGACCTAGACCTAGATTTTTGCGAAATAATACTGGATCGTATATATGTGTCGCACCTTCCTCAGTTATTACCTACTTTGAATGTGGAACAATTGGAAGCGGTACTGGAAAAGAAAAAGGACCTTTTAGAGAGGCTTAATCACGATCACCTTCTTCAGTTATTACCTGCCCTGAATGCGAAACAGTTGGAAGTGATATTGGGAAATAGTCCTCTCCTTTTAAACAGGCTTACTACCGATCAAATTTTGTGGATTTTTCAGGATAAAGATAAAGATCCAGATTTTTGTGGGCTTGTACTATTGGCAATTCGACGCGAGACGGCTGAGTCCGTGTTGGAAAGAAACACGAAAGACATGTTAGCCGATATGAGATTGGATACAGTGGTCTCACTATTAACATGTAATATATCATCCTCCAAAAGGGTGGAGATACTACGACAACTACAACTTCCTCCGGAAAAATTAGCCCAGTTAACGGCGGATCAGCGCACAGCCCTGCTCTATGGGCTAAACCCTGCTCAGCGAACCCAAATGGAAGCATTGCTGCCAGCACCGGCACCACCTCCAGTAGCCCAAAGCTCGGTGCAAGCACCAGCCCCGACTCCGGCACCAAAGCCAGTTTCCAATCCTCCAGCCCAAAGGTCACTAGCTTCGGGGGCAGCGGCTTCTCAAGCACCGGCACCGGCACCGACTCCGGCACCAAACCCCAAGCCAGAGCTATTGGCACCTTCGGCAGCCCAAAGACCTCCGGCTCC
>JAIRMI010000095.1 GCA_031258795.1 Puniceicoccales bacterium
GAAATGCCAGATCAGCAAAGGGAAAGAAGGTGATTGGCTTTGTGGCCGGGAAGAAGTTTCAGAGGACGAACATTGTCGCTGGGTATGTCAATGGCGAGACCATAGCCGAATGTATTTACAATTGCACCACCGATGGCAAAGTCTTCAATGCTTGGGTGGAGTAAAGAGCGGGACGAGAAAGAAGGTGCAGACTATGAGAGGGGCAGTGTCCGTGTACAAAAAGGAAGACATAGTTTACGTAGATGAGAGTGGAATCGATCGCCATCTGCATCGGCGAAATGCCAGATCAGCAAAGAGAAAGAAGGTGTTTGGCTTTGTGGCCGGGAAGAAATTTCAGAGGACGAACATCGGCGCCGGGTGTGTCAATGGCGGTGTCCGTGTACAAAAAGGAAGACATAGTTTATGTGGATGAGAGTGGAATCGATCGCCACCTGCACAGGCGAAATGCCAGATCAGCAAAGGAGAAAGATCAGCAAAGGGGGAAAAGGTGTTTGGCTTTGTGGCCGGGAAGAAATTTCAGAGAACGAGCATCGGCGCCGGGTATGTCAATGGCAAGATCATTGCCGAATGTATTTACAATTGCTGCCGAATGTGCCTATGATTAGACCACCGATGGCGAAGTCTTCAATGCCTGGGTGAAACAATCCCTCGTTGTAGCGCTGAAACCCGGGCAGGTGGTCCTTATGAATAATGGAGCGTTTCATAAGCATCCCAGGACACGGAAGGCCATCGAAGCGGCCGGCTGTTCATTAATTTACCTGCCTCCCTATTCTCCGGACCTCAATCCCATCGAAAAATTCTGGGCTAATCTCGAAGGAACACTCTCCCATATTCTCCACCTCTTCCCTTTTCTCTTCGACGCTATTTAGTATGCCTTTCTAAAGTAAGACGGCTATAATTCTATGCAATGCGCTCGCTGATGATTTCTCCTTGGGTAGGACGTTTTGGAGCAAGGCGATAGGCATCACGAAAATACTCCAACGCCTTGTCCAGCTTCGATTCGTTGTTATAATGGATCATCATAAGAGGCTCACCTTGTTTTATCTGCATGCCCACCTTCATGACATCGGATACGCCAACGGCGGGATCCAAGGTTTTATCGGAATTTTCTGCCAAAATGCGAACGCCGCGTGCAATCATGCCAGCGTTGACAGTATGTATGTAGCCCCGTTTTTGGGCTGAAAGCTTGCGAACATGCCTAGCTTCGGGAAATTTTTCCGGATTCTCAATATAGGAAATGTCGCCACCCTGTGCCTCGACAAATTCTTTGAATTTTTCAAGGGCTGTTCCATCGGCTAAATGTTTGACTATCATTTGCTTAGCCGATAGCGTCGAACCAGCAACTCCCGCCAAACGCACGATTTCCATTCCAAGTTTCAGGATCAAATCCTGCAGCTCCGGGTCACCTCCTCCCTTTAAAAGTTCGATCGCCTCCTTGATTTCAAGGGCTGTCCCTACATTTCTTCCAAGGGGCTGATTGGCGTCGGTTACGAGCGCAATGCATTTTCTATTCAGGGCACGAGCTACCCGTGTTATCATGCGGCCGAGTTGCTTTGCCTGTTCCACATCTTTTATGCAGGAACCACTGCCCCATTTCACATCCACCACCAAACCCTCCACGCCGGAAGATAATTTTTTGCAAAGCATGCTGCCAACGAGCAGGGGCACGCTCGGAATTGTTCCCGTTTCTTTGCGTAAATTTATCAATTGCACATCGACGGGAGCTACGGTGCTTGGCTGTTCACAATAGCAGCAGCCAACCTTCTTCAGTTGAGATTTGAAACTTTTTTCATCAAATTTGGGTGAAAATCCAGGGATAGAGGAAATTTTTTCAATGTCGGAAATGACAAAGCCATCATCCGAATCGGCTATCGTTGGCACCGCAATACCGCATGCAGCGGCAACGGAGGACAGTACGAAAGTAGCTTTATCCCCAACTCCTCCGGTAGCACAGCGATCAATCTTCGGCCAAGAAATACTGCCAGCGTCGATTACATCGCCGGAAAGCATTAATTCTTCTGTCCAAATAGCGGTTTCCTGCACACTCATCCCCTGAAAGTAAACGGCCATCAAAAATGCCGACAATTGGTGCAGTGGAATTCTCTCATCTATTATTGCGCTTGTAATTTCACGAACCTCGTCGTCCGTTAGTTCCTCCGCAGAAATCTTTTTTTCAATCAAAATGTTAAACGGAGTCCTGTAACGAACCTTCTTCTCTCTTTCCATTGCGTAATTAATTAGAACTTTTGTATTCGAGGGGACACTAGCAGTGTATGCAAATTAATTTGCGAATTGTCAAATCATATTGGGAAGTTTTCTGTAAGGGGCATCAAATTTTTTCGAAATAAAACCTTCCCGTTCAGCGAAATTTTCATATCAAACATAGCGAATTGGTATGTGGCATCCTGTCTATCAAATAATGTGTTACCTGTTTAAGACAGGATTTTACGAGCTGTTTGACGGGGCGATATATGGCTTAGAAAATATTCCCGGCAAGGGATCATTTTTGTTGGCATGCAACCATGCCAGTTACTTCGATCCTCCATTTCTAGGGGCTGTGTTGTTGGGTAAGAGGAAAATTTTTTCTTTCGCAAAGAAAAGCTTGTTTAGCGCTCCCCTGTGGAAGTGGTTGTTTACGCGGCTGAATTCGATTCCCGTTGACAGGAACAATGTGGACATGTCGGCCATACGTTCCGTATTGAAATTATTGCAAAATGGCAGTGGTGTGATGATTTTTCCCGAAGGCACAAGATCCTCCGATGGACAGCTACACAAAGCCCACGCCGGCGTGGGAATGTTTGCCTGCAAAAGTGGCACACGGGTCATCCCATGCAGAATATTCGGCGCCTATAAAATCTTGAATCGATTTTCCCATTTCCCAAACTTCAATGAAAAAGCAGCCATCATATTCGGCAAACCCCTACAACCAGCGGAGTACGACAATAACAAAACTTCTCCCAATCGCTACCAAGAAGCAGCAAACATTATCATGGAAAAAATTAAATCCCTTGAACTTCCGCAGCCAAATATTCTGTGATGATCACTATCAAATGTATCTTTTTATTCGAAAAAGTCCAGCATGGAGTCATAGTCCGGCCATTGCCATTCCTGTGGAAATGTGAAAAAATTAGGTTCGTCAAAAATTCTAGTGGGTTCTGAACTTTTGCCGATGTTTTGACATATTTCCCTTGAACTCAAGGGACCATATTGGCCCCCTTCGGGGCAGCGCTCCTTTTTCTACTAAGTGACTCCACCGGAAACATTTGTGGACCATAGTCAAAGAACTTGACAGGGGCATTTAAAACTGCACAT
>JAIRMI010000053.1 GCA_031258795.1 Puniceicoccales bacterium
TTTCGATTTCCCGTGATGTTTCTGGGGAAGGCGTGCAGCAGGCACTCCTAAAAATGCTCGAGGGCACAATCTGCAACGTTCCGCCGAAGGGAGGACGCAAACACCCGGAACAGGAATACATAAAGGTCGACACGCGTAACATTTTGTTTATTTGCGGCGGAGCATTCAGCGATCTGGATAAAATCGTGAAAGAGCGCATTGGAAAAAAAGTTCTCGGCTTCATTGCCGAAAACAGTGAACAATCTAAGGAAAAAACCGAAAACATACTGCATTCTTTGCAAGCGGAAGACTTGATTAAGTTTGGCCTGATACCGGAGTTTGTTGGTAGGTTGCCGGCAGTGTCCGTCCTGGACAATTTGACGAAGGAAGATCTTAAAATGGTGCTGCTGTCCACGAAAAATGCGATGATTAAACAGTACGCAAAGCTCCTCGCCATGGATGGAATCAAGCTCACAGTAACCGATGATGCAATCGATGAGATTGCTGAACAAGCCTTGAAGATGAAAACCGGTGCACGGGCATTACGTTCAACACTAGAGGCTCTCATGCTTGACATAATGTACAATGCTCCGAAGCAGGGAGATATCGAGGAAGTCGTAATTGATAAGGCTGTTTTTCTAAAAGAAGTCGAACCCATATTCGTAAAAAGGCAAAGTTCAGATATTTTTACCGGTACGGCTGTACTCAATTAGAAGCTCGTCCGATACTTTTATCCCATTTTTTTGCAAGTCAATGACCAAGTTCCGAAGGAGTACGTACGTGGCTAAGGCATCGAACATGGCATTGTGGTACCTAATCTTGTGCGCTGGACAGAAATTTTCGGCTAAGGCTAAGAGGCAATCGCTCAGCCCGAAGGCTTTTATTAGCTCTCCCAGGGAATAATTTGGCAAATTGTGAAAAAACGCCTCATAGAGCACTTTCGTATCTATCCATGGTCCCCACGTTGCAACGGATTCCGTTGAACATGAATATTTTTTTACAAATCCCGGTGAAACAGCATAGTACCGTAATAGGCCATCTTCTACGCTGGCGCTGTGTCCAACAAATGTGCCGCTTTGGCGAAGTTTTATAAACAGATCGAGATGTTTTTCAAATTTTCCTGTGCATTCAGCGGTGCGTACATCCACAATTTCGCCACTAACGAGCGTTACTACGCCGTATTCTCCTATGCCCGAGGTGCGAGTGCCCTCAAAATCAACTACGTGTAAGGTAGACACTAAATACTTTTTTTGTAGAGAGAATGTGCCGATAGCAGCGCCAGGCAATATGGCAGAGAAACGGCCAAGGGAATAGGCAAAGTGCCACTCACACCAAACATATTACAAATACTTGAGGTCAGGTAAAAAACAAACAGCCATGTGCATGCTTCTGCTACGCCAATCATCGGGTTTCTTCGGACACCAACCGTTGAAAAAGGAATTGTGATGAACGCAATCAGTAAGCAGGACAACGAGGAAAAAATCAGGCCGTAATACCTAACCCTATAACCAGTGAAATTTAAAGAATTTTTCGAAAATGATAAAATTTTTCGCAGTTCCGCGAATGATAGGCGATTCGTTTGCTCCACCAGGGAAAAAAACAATCCCGGGGATTCGCCGTACTCGCAATCTAGTTTGTTAAATTTGGTAATTTTGTCTGGATGGTGCGTTTCCTTGTCAAAGGCGGTCTCAAAGCCATTGGTAAAAGTCCACGTACCATCCTTATAAGAAAGCTCTTCAGCAAAGAGTCGACCCGATTCATTTCTTTCGCTATCGTAAAAGTAAATCATGGCATCCCTACCAGTAGATGTTTGCCGATTTAGCTCCCCGATAAACCAAGTCCTGCCGTCCCGTTCGTTATTGAATGTCAACCTTTGCTTAACGATTTTGCCCTTTGTACCCGAACAAAAATCCTGCGTCTTTTGAGAGGCAATGGATGACAAATGCACATCGAAAAATAAGCTCAATGCTGATAGAATCCCTCCAATAAGCCATAGTGGTAGTGTGATTTGAAAAAGGTTCAACCCAATGGCACGCATGGACGTCAATTCATTGCTATGGTGCAGCTTACCCAGTGAAAACAATAGGGACAGAAAAAATGACACCGGTATGACGATGGGGCAGATGCGAATTAATAGCCAAAGATAGTAGTACAGAATTCGTGAAAGCGGCTCGCCGTGTTGGATAAAATCGTAAAGATTTTTATAGACATCCTCCACTAAAAGTAACCCAGCAGTAACCAGTGCCGCGGCGAAGAAGGCACGGAGCCACTCAGTCAGTACGTACTTGTGGAGAATTTTCATGTGATGCAAAGCATCTAGTCGAACCTTCCCTCTTCTTTCAATTTAAAAAATTCATCGGCTAGCATACTATAGTGTACGACGTTTTCGTAGACGCCGAAGCGTTTCAATTCATCTCGAAATTCGCCTTCAAATACAAATCCACATTTTTCAACGACTCTCCTGGACCCCGCATTCCCCTTTCTATGCGTGATTTGTAAACGATGAAGCTTTAAATCATCGAAGACATGTTTTATGGTGCGCTTGGAGGCTTCGGTGCAGTAACCCTTATTCCAAAACTTTTCTCCGATCCAGTAATGTACCTCCGAACCATCCTGTTCTCTGAAAATACTGACCCCCATTGAACCGATAAATTTACCGGTTACACGATCACAAATGGACCAATAGCAGCATGTTCCATTGTTCATCCCGTAATTCACGTTCCTCATCCAATTTTCCGCCATTTCCATGGTGTAGGGATGAGGCGTATAGGACAAATTATCACAAACTGCCTTTGTGTTTACGTGATACTGTATATCCGAAGAATCACCGGCGTGCATGGCGCGCAACGACAGACGATCTGTGTATAACTGTGGGGCTTTCTTCAATCCACCCAGCCAAGAATCAACCAATGCGCACATAATTACTTATATTTAACCATCTATGCTTGAAACATTCCCATGTTGTTCGAGGAAGAGGATGTGGACGATGGAGAAGAAGATGTCCTCCCTCCCTGTTGCAATTTTGGATATTCCGTGCTCCAGTATTCTACCGCATTTACAAAATCTTCCATGCGTTCGTACAGGCGCTCCTCGTCGAACATGGACATCGGCACACGCTCAATTAAAGCAAGATTATCTTCCTCGCCGCTGCCCGGCTCAAGTACTAGTTTCGCACCTGCGGTGCCAACCCAAAAGAAATTATCGCCCAAGATTTTCTCATACGCATTGGTGGAATTTTTTTCCACTTTACCAACGGACGAATAGAGCAAACACTCATCTTCATTTTCCAAGAACGCGCAGCGAACGTGAAACTTTTGATCGAACATCAGGTAACACTCGTTCCTGTCGTTCAAAGTTAGTGAATCTAGGCGCAACCTGGAAGCCAAGCTGGCCAGCGCATCTTTCATCTTATTTTTACTTGCCATATATATCTCCTATGTAAATTCCCCTGGATGGTAAACCTTTTTATTTAGACTCTCAAGCTTAAATTAAACCTAATTCCATAAGTCCTGCTTCCGTTATCATATTTTTGTTCCAAAGCGGCTCAAAAACAAGGTTTACCTCAATACTTTTGCACCAGCCAACGGCCAACAGGGATCTCTTCACATCATTGATGATCGTATCCGCCAAAGGGCAACCCGGCGAAGTTAAAGTAACGTCGACGCTAACGGAACAATTGTTCTCTTCTCCGGAAACATTAACTGCGTACACAAGCCCCAGGTCGACTATGTTCACAAAGATTTCGGGATCAACGACCGTTTTCAACTGCTGCCATAAAAAATCAACGTCAATCATTTCGCTAAAAATTCCTTGAGTTGAGACTCTTCGATCGTGTTTTCATCGCCGGAAAACAAATTTTTCACTTTTACCATACCACTGGTGCGTTCATTTTCACCGCACAAAATGGCGAATTTTGCTCCGCTTTCCGATGCTAACCGGAGTTGCTTGCCAAAGGGAATGGGGTGAAGGCTATACTCCACAGCAAATCCATGGCGGCGCAATTCATTGGCAAATCTCATTGCGTGATATTTAGAGGTTTCATCGAAGATTACAAAACAATCTGTGATTTTTTTCAATTTCGGAAGCAAATTTTTTTCCCGGAGAAGATCGTAGAGGGTTACGTCGCCTATGGCTAATCCAACGGCAGGAATGCTGCCATAGCCTAGTTTTTCAGCCAGGGAATCGTATTGGCCTCCACCGGCAAGTGCCCGAGAAGCCATGGCACGATCAAAAAATTCAAAAACAAATCCGGTATAGTAGGCCAGCCCACGTACGATACCCAAATCGATAGCAATGTACTCCGAAGCACCCACCGCATTCAGCGCTCCCACTAGGCAAGATAGTTCGTTTATGCGTTCGGCAACACCGCTAAACGTAAGCAAATTTCGCTTTTCGAAAAACTTTTCCAATGCACCGATGGAATCCATTGCCATAAATTCAATAATGGACTCGAAAAGAGGGGCGGCATAGGGACAAATTTTGCCCAAAGCCATGGAAGATTTTTCTCTGCCCTCTTTCTCGATCTTGTCGATTACGCATAGAACTGCCGTTAGATCGTTTTCCCTAACGCCTACTGCCGATAAAAACAGCGTCCATAGGCAACGATCACTCAGCTTTACAACGAAATCACGCAGGCCAAAATTTTGCATCATCATTATCGTTAGCAGGATGACTTCAACGTCCGCTTCGTACCCATTTTCACCAAAAATGTCGATGTTAAACTGGTAAAAGGAACGCAACCTGCCCTTTTGCGGTCGCTCGTAGCGAAAATTTTCGGCGATATTAAACCACTTTATTGGCTTTTTCATCGCATTGACTTTTTGCCCAATCATCCGCACTGCGACGGGTGTCATTTCCGGACGTAAAGCAACATGTCTTCCCCCCTTATCCACAAAGTGAAACAACTGATCTACGATTTCATCGCCAGACTTTGCAGTCAGCAGCTCTATGGACTCCAATACTGGCGAACTGTACTCTTCAAATCCAAAAGATAGGGCCGTTTTACGGCCAATATCGAACATATAATTCAACACTCTCTGATCATCCGGATAAAAGTCTCGAAAGCCGAGTAATGGCTGATAAGCGCACATTGCTCACTTATAGCCCATTTTTATTAAGGGTTTCAAGTTAAAAATGTGATAATAACATACCTCCAAGGTAAGGAACCTTATACTTTACGTTAAAACTTCTCTAAGGAAATAGAAAAGTTCTTGGCTTGGTAATAGGTATTTTTTACAGCAGGAGCAACGAATTTTAATTAAGGGGAAAAATATGAGCACAAATCTTGACGCAGGCATTAGTGCCTTAGTCGGTGTTTTGGTAAGATATGGTGTGGGTAAAGAGGCAAGATCAAAGTTCGAAGAGTAGGTAAATTTACCAGGGTCAGGACTCATAAAGTCAAATAAAAGAGGAAATAGCAGGC
>JAIRMI010000060.1 GCA_031258795.1 Puniceicoccales bacterium
ACGGCGTAATCTTGGACGTATTCTTCTCTGTACTCCTTGTCCGCTAAAATTTTTAGCGTCAAATTTGTTAATTCGTTATAACCCAAGGAATTATGGGCGATCTTAAAAGCAATATATTCTTCGTTAATCTTGTTTGCCAGGTAGCATTCCATCTCGGATTTCCACTGTAGGTATGTTTGTATTTTTTCGCTGCAGTGTTTGCTGAAATTTTGCTCTCTCACTTTCGGTATCTCCGGAAATAAACACGTTCCTTCCGAATTTACCCAGAGCTTTACGTCCCTTTGAAAATTGCGAATTTTGTCCTCATTGGTCGACGCTTCATAGGCTAAAATCTCAGCTATGTCTTCCATTGGAGGAGGAACAAATCTTTCACCACAGGTAGTCGGCGCCGTTATTTCCCGTGCCCGTAGCAGAATTTTTCCCAGTTTAAAATGATTTGCCAAGCAGTCACGCAGCCCAATGGGGACGATTTTGTCGATAATTTTGTTTATCTGCGAAGTAAATTTGTGCCAAAGATCACGGTCATCGTCAATGATTTCGAAATCTTTGTTTAAATGAGCTTTCCCGCAGTGTTCACGCAAAAATTTTGCACAAAACCCGTGGATTGTTCCAAAAAAAATCCCTTCCAAATTCTTCAAGGTTACCTCCGAGACTGTTTCGCCAGTCAGGATTTTTTCATAAACTCTCTCTTTTATTTCCTTCGCAGCTTTGTCAGTATATGTAACGGCAATGAAATTTTTGAGCGGCACTTCGGAGCAAACTAGGTTCACAATGCGATCGGTTATCGCCGTTGTTTTACCCGTTCCAGGTGATGCAATTACGGAAAAATTTTGGGCTAAATTTTTTGTAAATTCATCCCTTTTGTGCTGATCGGCTAGCATATCGAATTCATGTAATTGTCTATTACGCTCAGCGCATAAATTGCTGCAGTTTCGGAACGCAACACATTGCTGGAGAGCCTGCAACCGACGAAATTTTTACTCGAAAAAATTTCTTTTTCTCTATCTGAAAAATCTCCCTCCGGGCCAATTGCAACGGTAATATCGCACGGCTTGCTAATCGGTTGCAGTTCGCGGATTAAATACCGCGCCGAAACACTTATGTTTCCAAAGAACTTGGCGATACTTCCATCTGCGCTCAATGTTTCAACATTTTTGGCAAACGACAATTCCGGGAGAAAGGGATTTCCAGATTGTTTACAACCTTCAATCAGCAACTTAGTCCAATGGGTAAGCTTAGTGTCGAGCTTATCTCTTATTTTAGATTCCGATCTTTCCGCTTGTAAAATGCATAATTTGGAAACTCCAATGGCACAGGCTTCCCTTAGAATAAACTCCGTGTTACTGTTTGTCAGCACCGCTTGAATTAGGGATAAATGGAAATGCCTGCTTTCTCTGCGTGTAGTTTCTATGGCAATTTGAGCTGCGCTTTTATCGAAATTTTCTACGTAACCCCTAGCCACTGTCCCACAACCGTCGATCAGTTCCACCTCCGTCCTTTTGTTGGCACGTAAAACGGAGATCAAGTGGCGACTTTCGCTACCATTCAACGTTACCTTCTTTAGTCCATTTAATTGACTACAAAAACATCTCAGCATAGAAATTGCATTGCGATCTGCGCACAATAATATTTATTTTCTGAATTGGTAAAAATTTGTCGTTATATGGGAAATGTAAACAACAAAATGGATGAATCCTCTTCCGATGGCAATTTGTGCGAGAAGATGTGCTGTTTTTTCAAGAAACACTCCCAAAGAGTTTATATTGGTTTAGGGGTAATAATTTGCGTGGTATTGGCCATTGTTTTGGTTCGATTTATTTCCGAATTTGCTTCGGGATGTAGTTCAAAGGAAATATACGATTACACTAACTTAACAGACAACTCCAGCAAGGAAAAGTTCATAAAAAAGCACGTCCATTGGCAAGGGTATGGGAGTAAGTATGGCAAAAGTTGCGGAAATCATCCACTTGCCGGACTTGTTTTGCTGGATCTTGGGGACAGTTCTTTTGCTAAAAATAACTTTAAACTGGCTTCTTTGCTTTATTCGTGGGCCGCAAAGGCTTTTCTAGGGAAAAGCTTAAATAAAACTGATTTTTCCTACCGTGGAAGGATTCTGGAAGCGCTATCGCTGTTTAATTTATGGGAGAGGGAAAAATGCTTCGCCATTTTGGATGAGATAGGCCACAATGAGATGATCGGTAAACATTTTAGAGCTGAAGCGCTGTACAGATATCTTTGCTGTGCAAAAGAAAGCGGCGAAGTTGCTAAAATGAGCGAAATTCTTAGCTATTTTCAGGATGCAAACATGCCAGTAAATTGGTTGCAAAGGATCGAAGCGGAATCTTTTTGCAGCGAGAACTAATTTTTGCCTTGACATTTCCGCCATTTCATCACCGAGTATGGAAACTTGATAAGAAAATAGTAAAAATCTTTATAAATGAAAAAATTAGGTAGAAATGATATCGCTGACTCAGTCAAGTGGATAGACAGAAAGAAATGCGATAAAAGAAGAAAGGCATCGCTTGCCGGCATAGACGACCTTGAGTTTTATGGAGACGCTAACCTTTGCAACTACGATATTAACTTTCGCAACGATATTACTGGAGAAGGAGAATTTATGAAAATAGAAAATTTTAGCAGTAAAAATATTTTTAATTTTGGCAAATGCACAAATAAAAAGAATGTCTGGAAAGGACTAACTTTGTCGCCTCTCAGCTCTGACGATGTTGACTTTAATTGTGCCATCGGTGAAGGTGGAATGATGCGTGTCAGCATGGACCTGAGCTCCGTATCAAGTTTTATCAAGATTTCTAGTAAGCTCAAAGCTGTTTCGGATATATAAGAACGAGCTAAGCAAGGATTTATTGCCAATTTTTATTTGCAAAGAGGGACTTATACTGGTGCCCACTAATGGTTATATCCACCAGGAATAAGCTTTCCGAATCCGTTGGAGTTATTACGATCTTTGTTTCTATCTTTTTGCCGTCAGGCAGAGAAAAGTTCGACAATCGGGTGGCGTCATAGATAGATTCTGAGTTTCGAATGATGTGGGACACAAACGCATATTCGAACGAGTTTATGCCATGATCTTCCACATTACGCCGGCACAGCAGGCCGTTTGCCATACTTGTCGCCAAGGCAACGGCAGCAATGGAAAATATGGCCATGGCTACGACCACCTCGAACAGAGAAAAAGCTTTTCTATCTTTTTTTTTCATTTAAAGTCCCTGCCAATATGTCACTAGTATACTCCGTATTTCCGTGCATTACAGTGAATTTCGTAAAAAATCCAAGCGCATCGAATTTTATCCCATGCCTAAAACTCTGTTCCATTGTGGAATTACGCAGGTCACATTCGAGCTCGGATATTTTTTCTCCGAAGGTATCAAAAATTGAAAATTTTCCCGAATCATAGACCAGAAAGGTTGGCTGGTTAGTTGCAATGGAAGCGTGCCGGGCCTGCCTTATTGCCCTGTTGATGTCGGCAATCTCGTTTTGAAGATCAAAATTTGTGTGAAAATTGGCCGCAAAAACGCCGATCAAGATAGACATCAACCCAAGGACGACGATTATTTCTATGAGCGAAAATGCCTGTTTATAATGCAAATTCACCAATTACCTATTTTTTCACCTTTGTTGAGGCTTCCATTCGACCAAACGTCATACTTGGCCTTGTTGTGTACTCCGGGATAGGCGTAGCGGTAGTCATTTCCCCAGGGATCCTGGGGAAGAGATTCCATGTATGGTCCTTTCCATCTACGTTCCTTCCCCGCAGGGGCATTTACAAGAGCCTTCAGCCCTTCAGCCGTAGAAGGGTATTCCCCAATGCTTATTTTATAGGCCATCAGCGGGATTTTCACGGTCTCACTGACAAATATACGGGCCATTTGTTCCTTACTTCTGCTGAATATGCCATCCATGTTTGTGACCAACAGCCCGATTATGCCAGCCATTATCGCCAAAACGATTAGCATTTCGATCAGAGAAAATCCTCTGTTTTTGCTCATCGCATAAGTTTTATCTTTTTTTATGTGTCTAACAATTTAAAAAAATAAACTCTGGTAAATTTTCCTTTACGAGAATGAAGTTATTAATTGTATGGCGGCCATTCCTATAAAGTATGGCATCTGATAAATTAAATTGGTGTATTGTCCGCCTGGGCGATGATTTTAACTGGTGGGTTAGCGAAG
>JAIRMI010000091.1 GCA_031258795.1 Puniceicoccales bacterium
CTCAAGGGACCATATTGGCCCCCTTCGGGGCAGCGCTCCTTTTTCTACTAAGTGACTCCACCGGAAACATTTGTGGACCATAGTCAAAGAACTTGACAGGGGCATTTAAAACTGCACATCTGGGACAGATGGCATACTGTACAACGGACTTAAAAAAAAGGGTGTTGAAATAGGAAAGCATGTACAGTGTAAAGGAAACGAGGAGGCGTTTGGAGTGAGTGAGCGTGCGATATTTGCATGGAAGAAAAAATTGAAGGTGACCGGGAATTTGGAACGAGCACCGCTGAACAGGAAATACAGGAAGTTAGATCCAGAAAGGCTAGTGAAGTACGTGGGAAAATGCCCGGATGCCTATCAAAGGAAAATGGCCAGTGAGTTTAAGGTGAGCACAAGTTGCATAGGCAAGGTGCTGAGAAAGCTAAAAATCACGATAAAAAAAGACCAGAGCCTATAAAAAACGGGACGAGAAAGAAGGTGAGGAGTATGAGAGGGCAGTGTCCCCCTACAAAAAGGAAAACATAGTTTATGTGGATGAGAATGTAATCGATCGCCATTTGCACAGGCGAAATGCCAGATCAGCAAAGGGGAAAGAAGGTGTTTTGCTTTGTGGCTGGAAAGAAATTTCAGAGGACGAACATCGGCGCCGGGTATGCCGATGGCAAGACCATTGCCGAATGTGTCTATGATTATACCACCGATGGCGAAGTCTTCAATGCCTGGGTGAAACAATCCCTCGTTGCAGCGCTGAAACTCGGGCAGGTAGTCCTTATGGATAATGCTGCCTTTCACAAGCATCCTAGGACGCGGGAGGCCATCGAAGCGGCTGGCTGTTCCTTGATTTTCTTGCCTCCCTACTCTCCGGACCTCAATCCCATCGAAAAATTCTGGGCAAACCTCAAACGGAAACTCTCCCATATTCTCCACCTTTTCCCTTCTCTCTCCGATGCTGTTCAGTATGCCTTTCTCAAGTAAGATGACTATAGTTTACGTAGATGAAAGTGGAATCGATCGCCATCTGCACAGGCGAAATGCCAGATCAGCAAAGGGGAAAAAGGTGTTTGGCTTTGTGGCCGGGAAGAAATTTCAGAGGACGAACATTGCCGCCGGGTATGCCGATAGCAGTGTCTCTTTACAAAAAGGAAAACATAGTTTATGTGGATGAAAGTGGAATCGATCGCCATCTGCACAGGCGAAATGCCAGAATGCCAGATCAGCAAAGGGGAAACGCTAGTTCCCATTTCGAATACGACCTTAAGCCTTCAGCCGTCGATGGTAGTACTGCCACGCTGTGGTGCGAGAGTAAATTGTTGCCGGAATTTATGCCCCGAAGGTCCCCTGACTTTCGGAATTTTCTTTGCGAGTTTTTTTTGTTTGGGCTAAGTTTTTTTGCACCAAGATTAAAATTTAGCATTGACAAGCGCTGGTCTTTTCATAAAATTTTTTTACTGAAAACTTAAAAAAGGGATTGTATATAATGAAAGTGCTATTAGGCCATGCTGTGGCATTAATTAGCGAGTATTTGACAAGTATAAAATAAAAGGTTCGGAAAATGAAATTTAGTTCAAAATTTATTAATGGTACTATGTTGGTGAGCCAATATTGCTCCAAAAGCCGTTTAATTTGTCACAAAATTTTGCCATTACCTTTGGCTGCATTTTTGCTGATTTTTGTATTGATTGCGCCAATGGAAGGCAGCCCTAATAAGGCTAGTAATATTTTATGTGACCGAGGTAGTATGCTTAAACAGAAAGAAATTAAAATAAAGGAAAAGGAGGAGCCTAAATTGAAGATTAGATCAGAAGTTATACATGGAGCTCAGATGGAGGACAAATACGATTCCATTACGATGCCGGTTTATCGCACAACCATATTTGGATTTAAAAGTGTTGAGGAATTGTTCGAACACGGAGCTGATGTTCTAAGTGGCAAGAGGGACGATGAGTTTTTTTACATGAGAGTTGGGAATCCCACAAATACCGCATTGGAGCGGCGTCTTGCCAAGTTGGAAAGCGCGGAGAGTTGCGTTGTTACAGCAAGCGGCATGGGAGCTATTGCAACGGTAATGTGGACTTTCTTGAAACAAGGTGATCACGTACTTGCAGACACAACCCTTTACAGCGGCACACGTACATTGCTCGGCGAATTGTTGACAAAATTTGGCGTTGAGGTCGATTTTGTCGATTTTAATGATTTGGGCTTACTTCGAAAATCTTTAAAACCGAATACGGTGATTGTTTTCTTTGAATCTCCCTATAATCCGACACTAAAAATAAATGACATTGCCCAAATTGCCCAAATTGTGCACTCCTATAAGAAGGACATTCGCGTAGTATTTGATAACACCTTCGCAACACCTTATTTGCAAAATCCACTGTTGCTGGGTGCAGATATCGTCGTACATTCAATAACGAAATATATAGGTGGACATTCTGATGTTATGGCCGGTTGTGCTTTGGGAAGCAAGGAGGACACACAGAAAATTCGCTTTACTGGTGTTGAAAATGCAACGGGTGCGGTTATGTCGCCCGACAATGCCTATTTGGCTCTTCGTGGCCTGTGTACTTTGCCCATACGCATGGATCAGCAATGCAAAAACGCGATGAAAATTGCCCAGTACTTGGAAAAATCTCCCTATATTTCTAAAGTATACTATCCCGGGCTGGAATCATTCCCTGGACACAAAACGGCAAAAAAACAAATGCGTGATTTTGGTGGAATTGTTAGCTTTGAAGTGAGAATGGATCCTGAACAGATGAAGAGATTTGTCAATGGCCTCAAACTTATTAGGCTTGCGGGAAGTTTGGGAGGAGTCGAAACCGTGATCGAACATCCGGCATTCATGTCCCATTTCAATTATACGCCGGAACAATTGGCGGAATCCGGGATTGCGCCAAATCAGTTTAGGCTCTCCGTTGGCATCGAAGATATCCGAGATTTAATAGATGATTTGGAAGAAGCCTTCAAAAACAGCGTTTCTAGGTAGGTATTAGGCTACAGGCGGAAAAAGGCTCATAAAAAAAGCATTTAATCCGAGGGAAGCCGTTAATTTTTCTCCTGCCATTCTTAATTTTCCCTGTTTTCTAACGGAATTTTCCTATTCCTTTTCCGTTACTCTTGGGATAATTCCTTCCCATTTTTCGCTTCCGGAGCCTAGATATGTCATACCATTGCCAATAAAAATTTTCACCATGCTCCGAATATCCTTAACCTTCAGGGCTTTTTTAGCCGATATTTTCTGTGGAGAGCCTTAGGCTTTTCGGTTGCGTTTCCTCGAAATTATGCCAATGGCAAATATTGTTTTGGAGAGGCTTGCTTATTTGTGGAATTTTTCCAGCCTATGAGGTGTGGAAGTACGGGAATATTTTTGCCCAACATCTCCGTCGGAATGGCGAAAATGGTTGGAAAAAAACGGTACCTTGAAACGGGAGATCTGGCTATTGTTTCCACACAAATGCACCGGACGGCAATGCGTTTCATACTTTGAGGCGCTGGAGGAAGCCCTTTGCTTTGGTTGGATCGACGGCATGGTAAAGCGCTATGATGGAGCAACCCTCTCGCAGCGCTTTAGCCCAAGGGCACCTAAAAGTTCTTGGAGTGAGGTAAACAAACAGCATGCACGATTGCTTATCGAGTCTGGGAAGATGGTACCGGCTGGTCTTGCCGTTTTGCCCGATTTGAACACGGATAATTATGTTATGGCACAAGATATTTTGGAAGCATTGAAGGGTGATGAGGTTGTATGGAAAAATTTCAGCGCATTTCCGGCATATTATCGCAACATCCGCGTTGCTGCCATTGAGGGTTGGCGCCGCCAGCCGGAAAGATTTCAGCGCGCATTGGACTATTTCATGGAACAAACGCGGCACAATCGTCGCTACGGTCGTTTTCGCTAACTGCCATGAAAAATTTTATTGACTTTCAGCTGAAATTGTGATAGGATAGAAGAGTGGGCGGAGGTCTATAATTATGGTAGGTTTTTCCTAAAGAAGGTTCGTTTGCTCGGTGTAGAGCAAGAAGGTTTTGTCGCCGAGGCTTTCGTTAAGTGTTAGTTTTTTAGGAAAAATTTTATGTATCACAGTCCGATTCATATTAAAAGCCTTTGCCTCTCATTCTCACACAAAATTTGCTTTGAAGATTTTAACGTCACCATCGAATATGGCAGCCGTATTGCGATAATTGGCAGGAACAGCAACGAAAAGTCTACGCTGATTATAGTCAAAGAACTTGACAGGGGCATTTAAAACTACACATCTGGGACAGATGGCATATTATATAACGGACTTGAAAAAGAGGGTGTTAAAATAGGAAAGCACGCACAGTGTAAAGGAAACGAGCGAAGCGTTTGGAGTAAGTGAGCGTGCGATATTTGCATGGAAGAAGAAGTTGAGAGAAACGGGGAATCTAGAGCGTGTACCGTTGAGCAGAAAATACAGAAAGTTAGATCCGGAAAAGCTAGTCAGGTACGTGGAGGAACATCCGGATGCCTATCAAAGGGAAATGGCCAGCGAGTTTAAAGTGAGCACGAGTTGCATAGGCAAAGCGCTGAGAAAGCTGAAGATCACAGTAAAAAAAGACCAGGGCCTATAAAGAACGGGAGGCCATCGAAGTGGCCGGCTGTTCCCTAATTTACCTGCCTCCCTATTCTTCGGACCTCAATCCCATCGAAAAATTCT
>JAIRMI010000016.1 GCA_031258795.1 Puniceicoccales bacterium
CGGGAGGCCATCAAGGCCGCCGGCTGTTCCTTGATTTTCTTGCCTCCCTACTCTCCGGACCTCAATCCCATTGAAAAATTCTGAGCTAACCTAAAAGGAACACTTTCCGACATCCTCCATCCCATCCCTTCTTCCTCCGATGCCATTCAGTATGCTTTTCTGGAGTAAGATGACTATATAAAGAGCGGGATGAGGAAAAACATGAGGAGTATGAGGGGGCAATGTCCTTGTACAAAAATCCTCCACTTCTTTCCTTCTCTCTCCGATGCCATTCATTATGCCTTTCTGGAGTAAGATGACTATAAAAGCAATTATAAAATTCTGACAAGGGCAAATGATATCAAGGAAGTTCTGGGACAAAAAGCTTGCGTATTTTCATTTTTGTCACTCATCCTTCTACTACAATGGGCGCTAAAAATTTTGTGCACCTACACTTGCATTCTGATTACAGTATCCTCGACGGTGCTTGCCGAATGGATCGCCTCTTTGAACGAATAAAAGAGCTGGGCATGGCAGCGGTTGCAATCACGGACCATGGCAGTGTTTTCGGAGTACCAGATTTTGTACAAAATGCGCAAAAGTACGGCATTAAACCGATAATTGGCTGCGAGTGCTACACACTGATCCATGAAAATATTACGGAACACAAAAAGTTCCCTCTCTACCACATAACGCTGCTGACAAGAAATATAGCGGGATACAGAAACCTATGCAAGCTGGTCTCCATTGCGCATACGCAAGGGTTCTACTACAGGCCGCGGATCAACTTCGATCTTTTAAAAAAATACGGCGACGGGCTGATTTGCTTGACGGGATGCAGCCAAGGATTCATTTCCCAAATGCTATTGGCCGGCGATGAGACCTCGGCACAACGAGGAGTGGAAGAATTGATCGCCATATTTGGCCGGGAAAATTTATTCATCGAGGTACAGGACCATGGAATCCCTGAGCAAAAGCAAGTTTTACCGCAATTATTTGCCATCGCTGAAAGTAACGGGCTGGGGACTGTAGCAACAAATGACGCCCATTACGTGAAACAATCCGATTGGGAAGCTCACGATGTAATGCTATGCATACAAACGGGATCTAAAATTTCCGATGAGGATCGCATGAAAATGCCCTGGCATCAGATGTACGTAAAATCACGGAAGGAGATGGAGTTGGTGTTCAAGGATCATCGAGAGGCGTTGGACAATTCTCTGCTCATTGCAGATATGTGTGACGTTACCATGCCCTACGGTGAAAATCACTATCCCGTATTCCCGGACGATGGCGAAACCTCCTCTGGCGATCACATCGATTATCTTAAGTCACTGTGCATTAATGGATTGAAGGAACGCTACGGCGTGAATTACGACACCGTCGACACAAATAGCGAAGTCGAGGGGAAAGACGTCTATAATCCAATCAACTTGTGCAAGCGCTTCAATTACGAACTTTCAACCATTGAGAGAACGGGCTTTGTTGACTACTTTTTGATTGTTTGGGATTTTGTCAACTGGGCGAAGCAAAATGGGGTCGTAGTGGGGCCCGGTCGTGGCTCTGGAGCGGGATGCTTATTGGCATACTTGCTCAAAATAACGGACATTGATCCCCTAAGGTTCGGCTTACTATTTGAGAGATTTTTGAACCCAGAGAGGGTATCACCACCAGACTTTGACATAGATTTTTGCATGAATCGTCGCGGTGAAGTTATCGATTACGTCCGCGAAAAGTATGGAAAGGACCGTGTGGCCAATATTATTACCTTCGGCACCCTGGGGGCAAAAATGGTTGTGCGCGACGTCTGTAGGGTTTACGATATTCCTTACGAGGAGGCAAATCGCCTGGCAAAAATGATCCCCGATGACCTGCACGTTACCCTAAATGAAGCATTAGCAAAGGCACCCGAATTGCGCCACGAACAAGGAAAAAGTCCTCAAATCGCTAAAATTTTAAAGGAATGCCAGGTTTTGGAAGGAATGGTGCGCAATGTAGGCACCCACGCCTGCGGAATCATCATTTCCGACCAACCCATCGACGACCTTGTTCCGGTAACTCTCCAGGAAGGCTGCCTCACAACGCAGTATGCAAAGGAAGCCGTCGAAGAGTTGGGCCTGCTCAAAATGGACTTTCTTGGCCTTAAAACCCTGACCGTAATTGACATAGCAGAACGCAATATTCGCCGCCGCCGTGGCTTTGAAGATTTCAGTGTTTCCAATGTCCCCCTAGAGGACGAAAAAACATTCGATCTCATGAACAGCGGTGAAACCATAGGTGTGTTTCAGTTTGAATCCGCCGGCATTCAGCGGTGGTGCAGACAGTTCGGCTTTTCCAGCATCGATGAAATCAGTGCCCTAAGTGCACTCTATCGCCCTGGCCCGATGGAATGGCTGCCAGACTACGTTGCGGGGAAAAAGGATCCAACGAAAATCAAATACTCCCACCCGCTACTGAAGGATATTTGCAAGCCAACCTTTGGAATCATTGTCTATCAGGAGCAAGTCATGCAGGCTGCACGGGTGATTGCCGGATATTCGCTGGGACAAGCCGATATTCTACGCCGTGCTATGGGGAAAAAAAAGGTGGACGTCATGAACGCCCAACAAGAATCATTCATAAAAGGCGCAGCGGAGTATAATAAAATTTCGCGCACCAAGGCGGAAGAAATTTTTTCCGTGCTGGAAAAATTTGCCGGTTACGGATTTAACAAATCCCACGCCGATGCCTACGCCGTCATCGGCTATCGCACAGCATATTTAAAAGCGCACTTCTCCGTAGAATTCATGGCTGCACTCATGTCATGCGACCTGGGCAATGGAGAAAAAATTGAGCTGCTTATAGGGGAAGCAACCAGGATGGGTATTCCCGTTTTGGGACCAGATATCAACCAATCGTTAAATGACTTCACACCATACATCTCTGCCAATGAACAGCATATTCGCTTCGGCTTATCGGCAATCAAAGGTGTGGGGGATATCGCCGCAGCAAATATCATAGCCGAACGCAGCAAATGTGGAAGGTTTAAGAGCTTCATGGAATTTTCCCAGGTCGTTGACACCAGGGTTGTAAATAAAAGAGTTTTCGAAGCGCTAATTCTGAGTGGAGCCTTCGATTCCTTTGGTTACGACAGGCAACACCTAATGAACTCATTGCCGAACATTCTCCAGGAAGCTGCCAATGTGCAGCGAGAGAAAAGCAATGGGCAAACATCCCTCTTTGACATGTTTGATAGCGGCAACTCCATTGTATCCATCAATACCGGTGGCGCTAAAATGTCCAAATTTGACAAATTGAAAAATGAAAAAATTACGCTTGGGTTCTACGTTTCGGGGCATCCTTTGGCGGAATACAAAGACATAATCCCATCTATCAACTCCCCCGCAAGCGGCGATTTGAGTAATTTACGGGATCGCGAAAATTTCCGTTTATGCGGCATTATAAGTGGAATTGTGAAAAAATTTACCAAAAAGGACAGCCGTCCATGGGCATTTTTCCAGTGCGATAGCGGTAAATCCGTGATACAAATGAACTGTTTTCCGGACAATTTCGAGAAATTTGGGCATAAAATCAAAGAAAACGAGCTAGTCATTTTGACGGGAACGGCACGGATACGCGACGATGAAAGTAGCTATAGCGTTGCCGGTGTGGAGCCGATTTTCAGCGCCCTAAATCACATGATAAACGGCATAGATTGGGTACTGGAGGCAGAGGCGGATCAACTCGATGAATTTATCAGGGCAATTAACGACTTCATAGAAAACAACGAGGGTAACGTGGAAAATATGCTGCACTTTGAATTCAAAGATGGCCATCGCGAGCTTGCTAGGATGTCATCGGCTCTCAGGAGCAAATTCGATCTGGAAGCCGTAAAAAAGTTGAAATTATTGCCGGCGGTAAAGAGCATGTCCCTCAGGGTGCAAAATTTATCCCTGGGTTGAGAAAAAAATATTTCAAAATGTCATTTCATTTTCAATAATTTGCCCAGTGACTGATGTTGTCAAAGTTGATGGGCTTTCTAAAAAATATGGCAAATTCATTGCTCTGGATGACATCTCTTTCGCTTTGCCCAAAGGCAAAATTATTGGATTAATCGGCCCAAACGGCGCAGGAAAAACCTCTCTGATGAAAATTCTATCCGGCCTAATGCCTGCCAATTCGGGACAGGTACTGGTGTGCGGCATAAATTTAGCGGAAAATTCAGCTCTGGCCAAAGAGAAAATTTCTTTCATGGCGGAAAATAATCCCCTACTCGACCACATGCGAGTTGGTGAATATTTGCGCTTTCGAGCCGCCTTAAAAGGCATTGCCGATACTCGCTTGGAAGCGGAAAAAGTCATGCGAAAGTGCGATATCTACTACGATGCTCGTTACAAAATGATAAAAAATTTGTCCAAGGGCTATCGGCAGCGCGTTGGTATCTGCGATGCCTTGCTCGGTGACAGCGAGCTAGTAATTTTGGACGAACCAACGATCGGACTCGACCCAAAACAAATCATATCCATAAGGCAAACATTACTAGAGCTGCACGGGTCACGCACATTGTTGATATCGAGCCACATACTGTCGGAGCTGGAAACAATTTGCGATTACTTTGTCATAATAGACAGCGGGAAAATTATCACAACTGGCTCACTGACAGATATTTACAGATCTAAAGCCGATTCCAACACCATGTACATCGATCTCCTCGCAAACTGCGTATCCGATGAAATTATTGCTGAATTTTTGAGCGCAAATCAACTAACCCGCATTGGCGCAACTACGGAGCAAAATCGCGGAGGCTTGCACATTGAATTTAGAGGTAACGGAAATAGGAGCGAAATCGTAAAATCGGCCGCCAACTATTTTGGTGAAAATTTGTTGGGGATCGGACGTGAGTCTTCTTCCTTGGAGGAAATATTTTTATCCGCTACCAAGCGTTACATGGATTAAAGTTTGGGAAATTTTATGAAAAAATTTTGCGTGCTATTTAAATACGAAATCCACAAATTGTTAGTTTCGCCGTCTACGTACTTCATTGCTGCAATTTTCACAGCGATACTGGCACTGATTTATGTGTTTACGCTGCGAGAGTTCATAGTGAACGACCAAGACTTCACCTTTGTACACGCATTTTTACGCCACTGTTGGATTCCCATTTTGCTCGGTGTCCCCCTGCTAACTATGAGAACATTTTCCGAAGATTACAAAACTGGCACGATGCAATCTGTAAAAACCATAGCAATCGGAGACTTTTCCATAGTATCAGCAAAATTTTTGGCAACATATCTATTCTATGCTACTCTGTGGGCAAGTTCCCTATTGCTCGTGTTTTTCCCACCAATGTCGATTCCGACCATTATGCAAGGCGGTTCATTTTTGGCAACCTTCAACTTGGTAGGAGGGTATTTTTACATTCTCCTTTCGGGATTGATGTTTATCTCAATGAGTATATTTTTCAGCAGTTTAACGGAAAACCAGATACTGTCCGGATCTTTAGCATTTATTGCGATTTTTGCTACCTTTTTAAGCGGACCGATATTTTCATCGAAAATTTTATCCTCCGGCACGTTTATGGACCATGCATTTGTCCGCCCACTGAATATATTCCACCAGATGGACAATGCCTGTTTGGGCGTATTTGACACTAGAATCATCGTTTTATACATAACCTTGAGCCTATTATTTTTAGCATTTACCAAGGTTTCATTGGAAAAAAAATTTAGTTAAATTTCATGTTGAATTTCAAACATTCCAATAAAATTAGGTGCCTAAATCGCCTGTTTTTCTCATCTTTCGCATGCTTATTTGCACTGTTCATGATCACCTTGTCGGGGCGCTATTTTTACAGAACATATGTTGGCAGTGGCACAATTAACAAGCTGTCCAATAGCACGCTAAGAACAATGTCAGCTTTAAAATTGCCCCTTGAAATATACGTACTAATTGAATGCAATAGTGAAGATGCCACCGATTTGGTAAGAAAAGACATTACGAAGCTGCTAAATGAATACGTGGACAGCACCCGCGGAAGCGTTGTGAAAGTAGAATTCGTCGACCCAGGTAACGTTAAGTCGAAAAACCTTGTAGAGTCGACTATTTTTCTGCCCACAAAGGCGATTCTTCTGAAATATGCGGATAAGAAGAAGGTTATTGCCATCGAAGAACTATATGATGTGCGCAACGGCGAAGTCGTTGGCTTTCGCGGCGAACAAATTTTGACCGATGCTATCAAGGATCTTGTGGCAGAAAAAAGGAAAATAATCTACTTTTTAGCAGGACATGGCGAATGCGATGTAACCGATGTCTCCCTTACTCGAGGGCTGTCATCTCTGGCAAATGTTTTGTGCAGCAAGAATTACGACGTAAAAGTTTTAGACTTTGATCCAAAATCTGACATTCCGGACGATGCGGCCTTGGTTGTGCTTTGGGATCCCAAAGCAGCTCTCTTGCCCGTAGAGGTGTCAATTTTTAAAAAATT
>JAIRMI010000022.1 GCA_031258795.1 Puniceicoccales bacterium
TTTTGTTGGGTAGGCATATGGAGGAGTTAAGTCCAGGACAAGTGTTTTTGCCTCAGGAAGACCCCAGAGACAGTGATAAGTTTTTGAAAAGTGAAGAGCCAATAAGGCAGCAGCCTTCGGCTAAAAAGAAAACTCACCATAAAGGGTGTAGTGTTGTGTAAGGTTCTTTTAAAAGTAGTATTATCTGATGTTTTATTAGAGGTCCGAAGTGTGCAAGCAGAGCCTGAGGATATCTGGGGAATATTTAGAGGGTTTTGGTTGGCCGCACGAAAGTTTTCTAATAAGGATGATGGTAGCTTTGGAGCAATTAAGTTGAGAGACGGTTAATGTTGATGCTTTATATAAAGCGAACGTAAATAGATGGAGATGGACAAGCGCCTACCGAGTGTGTAAAACAGGGTGAAACTACAACCGCTGTGCTTACGCCTTTCCCCTTTCATCTCTATTCCATGTTCTTTCCTTTTTTATTTGAATTTATGAGTCCTGACACTAATCCCTCCTTATAATGTGCTAAAATTCCTTAATCAGCATACCATTGCGCTGATTAATTCACACTTGGAGGATATTTTAATACCTTTTTGAAAAAAAATAGCATAATAACGTTTTCACCTTCAAGAATAATGTTTTCAGTGATCACGCCTACGTTTTTTCCAAATCGGCTAACGTTTTTTGGATTTCGCTAACATTCCTAGTCGTAATTTAAAAGCCCCCATTTTAGGGATCTTCCTAGGGGAGAATTTAAAGTCATAGCCTAATTATTAGCAGGTAAAGATAAAACCCCAAAAAGGTTTTCGAAAAATAGGGAATTTGTAGGGGCTGTATTTTGCTTGCTAGCCCAGTGACTATCGAGTTTTGGCGAATTTCTTAAAATTCTAAGATACGGGCTCTGAAAGGCGTTTACCTAAAGTGCAGATTCGCAGGCAGAAACAAAGTGTCGGTTTAAATTAACTAATCATTTAAATTTTTCAGATAACTCAAAAGGCACTACAAGGTATGATAATTGTTTAAGTTTAGGCTTTCTTGTGAGTTGATTTTATTTTGTGAATGCAATCCTTGTGAATGAGCTTTTTGCCTTCGCTGTCTCTTACTTTTCCCGGCCTTCTGCCATTCCCTTATTTGAGCGACATAAAAAACTGGAGTCGATCGGATTCGAACCGACGACCTTGTCATTGCGAACGACACGCTCTACCAACTAAGCTACGACCCCGATTCGCCGCCATGACAAAATTTTTTGGAGATATGTCAATAAGAATCGCTTGTAGATTTTTGGGTAAACCACCTGCGCAGCTTTTTATTTAGCTAGGCAAAGCAAGTCAAAAATTTTTAATCCTTACCCGCATTCAATTCTTTGCGCAGTTTTTCTAGTTCTTCCATCCGTTCTACGATGGACGATTCTGAACCGACTTGCTTGGGAAAGTAAAACTTTTCCTGAGTTAGCATGTATTTTTGACCACTGATGTTTTTGGCGAACTCGTGGCTATAGAGATAATCTTTGGCATTGCCCGCTTTTTTGTTTGCAGCACCGTGGGCATCGCGTAGCCAAACTGGAACTTCTTGGGCTCCATGGGATACTATGGATTTTGTTGCTCTGTTTAGGGCCATGTAGGTAGAATTGCTCTTTGGCGCCGTGGCCATGAAAACGGTGGTGTGAGCGAGATTTAACTGGCACTCCGGCATGCCTATTTTTTCACAGGCTTCGAAACAGGCAGTCGCCAGCGGTAGCGCTCGGGAATCAGCCAGCCCAACATCCTCGGAGGCGAAAATCACCAATCTACGTGCAATGAAGCGCGGATCTTCGCCACTGTTGATCATTTTTGCCAGCCAGTATATGGCCGCATCGGGATCACAGCCGCGCATGCTCTTAATGTAGGCGGAAATCGTATCGTAGTGATCATCTTCGTTGGCGTCGTATCTCAGGACCCGCTCCTGAGCGAAGCATTTCAGCTCCCGATCCCCCACAACACTTCCGCATGGCACGCTCAAAACGAGAGTCTCGAGGGCGTTTAGGGCCCAGCGCAGGTCTCCATTTGCCATGTATGCGATGCTATCCATAACACTCCGATCAACCAGACACTTGCAAGCACCTAGGCCAACGTCCGCATCGTGCACAGCTTTGGCCAAAACGGAGGAAATTTCTTCCACAGATAGGGGCTCCAGCTTAAACAAATGGCTCCTGCTGAGCAGGGGAGAAATGACGTAAAATCCTGGATTGTGTGTCGTTGCACCTATGAGGGATATGTTGCCGTTTTCCACGTCATAAAGCAGCAGATCCTGTTGAGACTTGTTGAAGCGGTGAATTTCGTCTATGAAAAGCACAACGCGGCCAAATTTTCGCGCATTTAGGAGGACATCACGCAATTCGGCAACGTTGGACAAAACAGCGTTTATCTTGACAAACTTGGAATCCGTTTCATTGGCAATCACCTCGGCCAAAGTTGTTTTACCGCACCCCGGCGGACCGTAGAGAATAATACTGCTAAAACTTGCCGACTTTATTATTTTTGGCAGCAGGCAATTCTGACCTATGATGTTCCGCTGTCCCACAACATCGGACAGGTGCTTCGGCCGCATGCGAACGGAAAGTGGGATATATTTGTTTCCCCTTTGACCCACCGTTTCTTCGCCAAAGATATCGGCTTGATCATAACTATTCATGGGCAAGTAATAGCATATGTTCGAAGCAGTTACAATCGATATTTATCAAAATTTATCTCCGCTCGAAAAGACTCATTTGCGTTGCTCTGCGAAAAATAATATGCATTGACAAAAACTTATCCCTTTCGTTAACTTTTTTACATTGATGAGTTCTGAGGTTAATTTCGATCCCTCTCATGAAAAGGTAGATTTATTAGTGATAGCAGGGGAACATTCGGGTGATCAGCATAGTTCGGAAATTATCAAGAGGCTAAAGGCAAAACATCCCGAGTTAAACATTTATGCTTTTGGAGGGAAATGTCTCTCTGAGTCCGGAGCACGATTGATCATAAACATGACCAAATTCTCCGTTATAGGTTTCATGGAAGTTATGATTAATTATTTCTTTTTCAAGAAATTGATAAAAAGGATAATAGAATGGATAGAAAAACATGGACCATTGGCAATCTGCCTCGTTGATTACCCAGGGCTTAATATCAGGATTGCTCGTTTGTTGTATGAAAAAAAACTTTCAGCAAAAGCTGGTGGACCTATAAAAGTATACTATTATATTTCTCCCCAAGTATGGGCATGGAAGGAAAAGAGGAAATTTGCTCTAGAAAAGTACGCGGATAGTCTGGGAGTAATATTTGAATTTGAAAAGGAAGTGTACCGTGACACCAATCTGGAAGTCAAATATGTAGGCCATCCATTTGCCGATCTCGATATGTCACAGGTTGTATCCCACGAAAAGGATGGCCCCATATTGCTTCTTCCGGGGAGCAGGGAATCTGCTATCAAGAAAATTTTTCCAAAAATGTTGGCTATTTTTTCCATTTTCTCAAAGCGTGAGCCAACAAAAATGGCGACCGTTCTCTACGCCTCCGATAAAACTTTGTCAACGATGCGCAGAATTTTGAACAGAAAATTTCAACATCTTGTTAACAAGGTGAGCTTCATTGCCGATGGAAAACACGTGGAAGCATGCGTAGCTCTAATGAGTTCGGGAACAATGTCTTTGAAGTGTTGTTTAACCGGAATGCCAGGCGTTATACTGTACAGAAGCAGTTGCCTAACATTTGCCATAGCCAAACAACTAGTGAAACTGAAGCACATAGGCATCGCCAATATTCTTTTGAATCGCAGTGCTTGGCCGGAGTTTATCCAGAGGGCGATAAAACCAAAAGTTATAGCAAAATACCTGTTCGGATGCG
>JAIRMI010000065.1 GCA_031258795.1 Puniceicoccales bacterium
GACGTTGCCCGCAATACTTCCGGGTTTTCCGGTGCCGATTTGGAAAATCTTTTAAACGAATCCGCCCTAGCTGCTGCCCGTGCCAACAAAAAAATGGTGTCCCGCTTCGACATCGATGAAGCTCGCGATAAGATTTCCTATGGCCGTGAGCGCAAAAAACTAATGGACGACAAGGACAAAAAAATAACCGCTTACCATGAGGCCGGCCATGCGATCGTTCAAGTTGTTGTCGATGACGGAAATTTGCCCGTTCACAAAGTGACAATTCTCCCCCGCGGTCAAAGTTTAGGCATGACGATGATGAAACCAACGAAGGATATCTTGAATCGGTCGAAGGAAAATTTATTAGCCGAAATTTGCTGCTCCATGGGAGGTCGCGTTGCCGAAGAATTGGTCTTTGGCGAGATTACTACCGGCGCGTCCTGTGACATCAAACAGGCTACCAAAACGGCGCGCAAGATGGTGTGCGATTGGGGAATGAGTCCCCTCGGTCCCGTTGCCTATGGTGAAAATCAGGATCATATCTTCCTTGGTCGGGAGATCTCGCGCTCCCAAAATTACAGCGAACAAACTGCCCTTAAAATTGACGGCGAAATTTTGTCAATCGTGGAAACGGAGTATAAGCGAGCTCGGGATATATTGGAGAAAAGGAGAGCTTTGTTGAATAAGTTGTCCGAAGCCCTATTGCAATATGAAACCATAGAGGGAGCGAGCGTTTACGAACTTGTTAAAGAGGGGGACTTTATAACTCCCCTTGAAGTCCATCAAAAACCTCCCAAGCTCGATGAACTCGATGAAAAACCTAGGAAAAGCAGGCAAAAAAAATCAAGTGATGGCGACGGTAACAGCTCCAATAAGGTGATTGTGAAACAAGGCGAACCGGGAGTGGTCGAAGGGTAGAATTGAATGGAGAATAATATTAAAAATGATTCGGGGGACGGGAACAGTCCCTTTGAGGATATAAAGCGGCAATTCAACGATATTTTCGGCTCATCGGCGGGAAAGTTCAGCCTCATGCCCATGTTTGTTGAAGGAAAATCAACGACCCAGGGCCATGGAAACGCCAAAGAAGAGGATGGGAATGCAAAATTTGTCGAAAAAATACGCGCCTTCAACTTGAAGCCACGCGAAATAAAGGATTGCCTCGATAGATTCGTCATCAAACAGCACGAAGCAAAAAAGGTTTTAGCGGTTGCCATCTGTGACCATTACAACCATGTGAAGCAATCGCTGAACGACAAAAACACCCAGGACAAGGAATATAACAAGCAAAATGTTCTTCTACTCGGGCCAACGGGCGTAGGGAAAACATACCTCATAAAGAACATAGCGAAGCTGATCGGCGTTCCCTTTGTGAAGGTTGACGCCACAAAATTTTCCGAAACCGGCTACGTTGGCAGTGATGTGGACGACATGATCCGTGATCTCGTAAAATCAGCAAATGGTAACGCCGACATGGCGCAGTACGGCATAGTATTCATCGATGAAATTGACAAGATTGCAACCGCTGTTGGACTCGAGGGACGGGACATCTCCGGCCGAGGGGTGCAAATTAACCTGCTAAAACTCATGGAGGAAAGCGACGTTAACCTATTCAGCCAAACGGATGTCATGGCACAGATAAAAGCGGCCATGAGTATGGGGAGTGATAGGAAGCAAACGATCAACACAAAACACATACTATTCATTGCCAGCGGAGCATTTGATAAATTAACCGACATAGTTAAAGTCCGCATTGGGGCACGCAGCATCGGCTTCAATTCACAAAATTCACGGAAAATCGACGATTCATACGAGTTTCTAAAACAAGCTTCAACTGCCGATTTCATCAAGTTTGGATTTGAGCCCGAGTTCATCGGCCGCCTACCGGTGCGTGTTGCCTGTGAGTCACTAAAAGCTAACGACCTTCGCGACATTTTGACATCGTCGGAGGGATCGATCCTTAAACAATATGTCGATGATTTCGCCGGCTACAATATTGGTCTATCCGTCAATGATGACGCCATATGGAAGATCGCCCAGCTCGCCTCCGAGGAAAAAACCGGGGCACGCGGTCTACTAACTGTTTTGGAACGCCTTTTCAGAGACTTTAAGTTTGAATTGCCATCGACAAATGTGAGCAAGCTGGAAATAACGAAAGCTTGTGTGGACAACCCGGAGGTTGAACTGGAGAAAATCCTGGAGCAATGCACCTGATCCCGAAAAAATTGCATTCCTTTCAGGAAGCATGCGCACTCCGCGAGCGACTACGGGAAGCAGGGAAGCGGGTAGTGCTAACCAATGGCTGCTTCGATTTGCTGCATGTCGGCCACGTATACTCCCTCGAGGGTGCCGACAAACATGGTGACTCTCTGTGGGTGGCACTAAACTCCGATCGCAGCATAAAAAATTTAAAGGGAACTTCCCGGCCAATTTTCACCGAAATTAATCGGGCATACATCTTATCAGTTCTGGAGTGTGTTTCCGGCATATTTATTTTCGATGGGGAACGCCTTACAGATGAAATTTTGCTCTTTAAGCCCGATGTTTACGTAAAATCCGGTGACTACGACTTAGAAAAATTAGACAAAGCTGAGTTGCGTGCCCTCCAAGATGTGCACGCTGAAATAAAATTTGTCCCCTTTATGAAAGGCATAAGCACCTCGGCCATAATATCTGCCATAAAAAAGTCCCAAGCTCAGGACTCATAAGCTCAAATAAAAGAGAAAAGAGCAGGCAATGCAGATGGAATGGAAGAAAGTGTGCGTACCGGTAACCGTTGATAAAAAGTAAACAATGCCGTAGATTTCACCGATGTGTTCCTGGCTAGTTATAGTCATACTACTTGACAAAAGCGCATAAGATTATATAGTCAAAGAACTTGACAGGGGCATTTAAAATTGCACATCTGGGACAGATGGCATACTGTACAACGGACTTAAAAAAAGAGGGTGTTAAAATAGGGAAGCACGCACAATGTAAAGGAAACTAGCGAGCCGTATTGGGCGTGTGGTCTATGCCGTTACGGATGGTAAGATGGGGTGTCTTGGCGGTTCCTTTTGCATGCAAAATTTGAATGGCATTAATCATCGCCCAAAAGTTGCAGCCGGCGTCAT
>JAIRMI010000079.1 GCA_031258795.1 Puniceicoccales bacterium
TGACCAATGTGGCGATGAAGATCGGTAACCGTGACCGCTCCAGATCATTATTCAGTCCCAGCGGAGAGTTTGCCGGGGAGCTGGATGGGTCCACCAATATTTTTGGAGTATAGCAGGCAATGAACGCAGTGCAGGCCGTTGATAGGAACATCGATGTGTGCGTGGGATTGACTGACCCGCGGTCGCTGTACGATAGGAGCGAGCGAGCATTCAACGAGGTCAACCAGTGGCAGGGGTAAAGAATTCCCAAGCGGAGTCGTTGGTTCGATTCCGTCTGCCCACACCAGAGCGCCAACTCGCTCAAATAAAGGAATAGTAGAAGACTAGAAAAAACAGGAGACGGCGAAGGTGAAAGTGTCAAGGCCCCAATATGGCCCCAAAAATGAAATTCAAGCGAACAAGTGCAAGCATAGGGCAACTTTACGGCAGCTCCCATTCCATACCATTTGAACCAATGGCCCTGGCCCCTCGGTTTAAAGCATCGGATAGCTTTTTTGTGCTGTCACCTGTGTAAAAGCCTAGCATTTGAGACTCTTCATCCGTAAGGTTACTGAAAAATTTCACGCGACCGTCCAGAAAAGCGACAAACCCACCCTCTTCCCCATATACTCCTTCCTTACCCCAGGTTCCGGCGTTAACATCTAATCCCCGACTATAGATAATTGGAGTTGTGGACGAAGGCGCGCTGGAAGAAATATTTAGTACCACGACCACACTGAGTGGAAATTTCAAGAAATTTTCACTAGGTCGCCAAATACCATTACTTAACTTCCCAATCAACTTTGGTTTTTTTAGGCGCGACGCCGAAACCAATGGATCCAGGTCGGAAAAATAAACCTCCGCTGTTTTCAAGTAATCGCGTTTCGCCAGTATGTTTGCGAATTCGTATAAATTCTTGCATTGGGATAACTCGCGACCGCCAGAGTTGTCGTGCATGTAATTTATGTAGGCCATAGCGATTTGCCGCATATTGCTGGCATCCTTCACCTTCTGTGCCCTGTCAATTGCACTCCCTATGGACGGAAATAGGAACGCCGCCAATATGCCTATTATTGTTAATACGGCTAAAACCTCTATCAAAGTAAAAGCATGTTTTTTTCTTATCATTTGGACAAACTATGGAGATAATTTGGCAAAAAGCAAGACTTTTCACCTAACATTATTTTGCGTAAATTTTTATAAACCCCTTTGCTCGCGCAGGCTCACTTGTATGGCAGCGGAAACTTTGAGCACAGGTCGATAACTTCCTCGCGAATTGCGAAGGATTCCTCTCCGTGTGGAATGTTGTCCAGCACCAATTTTATCATGTTGGCGATTTGCTTCATTTCCGGTTCTTTCATTCCGCGGGAAGTTAGGGCTGGGGTTCCAAGTCTTAATCCGCTGGTTTGAAAGGGGCTTCTCGTCTCATTCGGCACGGTGTTTCGATTAGTTGTAATGTTAACCTTGTCCAGCGCAAATTGGGCATCTTTGCCAGAAATTTCCGGATAGCTATCCCGCAGATCGACTAGGAGAAGATGGTTGTCCGTTCCACCGGAAACAATGGAAAGTTGAAGAGCCTGTAACTCTTCGGCTAAGCAGGAGGCATTTTTTATGATCTGATGCTGATATTTTTTAAACATGGGAGAGAGTGCTTCTTTAAAACATACCGCCTTTGCAGCGATGATATGCATCAATGGCCCCCCCTGAATGCCGGGAAAAAGGGCAGAATCTATGTCCTTTGCGAACTGTTGCTTACACATTATCATGCCACCCCGCGGACCGCGCAAAGTTTTATGGGTGGTGGTAGTGACAAAATCGCAAAATGGTACCGGGCTTTGGTGTAGGCCAGCTGCAACGAGTCCCGCAATGTGGGCAATATCGGCCATTACGAGAGCTCCGCATTCGTGGGCAATATTGGCTACGCGCTCAAAATCAATGCTACGCGGGTATGCCGACGCACCGATAGTCACCAGCTTTGGTCTGTTTTTACGGGCAATTTCGAGCATTTCATCGTAGTCGATGAGGCAGGTGTTCAAGGTGATTCCATAGTGCACCACGTGATACAGCATGCCGCTAATATTTTTGGGATGTCCGTGAGTTAGATGGCCGCCATTCTCAAGAGACATGGTCAAAATCGTATCGCCGGGTTTTAGCACAGCCATATAAACCGCCGTGTTTGCCTGACTCCCCGAATGCGGCTGAACATTTACGTGTTCTGCTCCGAATAGCATTTTTGCGCGCTCAATTGCCAAACTTTCCACCGTATCCACATACTGACATCCGCCGTAGTAACGTTTCCCAGGGTACCCTTCGGCGTATTTGTTTGTTAAAACACTACCTGCCGTTTCCAGTATCGCAGGTGAAGCGAAATTTTCAGAAGCTATGAGTTCGATGTGCTGTTCCTGTCTCTCCAGTTCGCTTCGTATCGCTGCAAAAACTTCCACATCGCTGTGTTCAAGATCTTCTCCGTGAAAAAAAATATTCATATTTTGCGCTCGTTGATTTGTTGAAAATGCGTATGTTCACCTCCTATTATTTAGCGATCGGTTTCGCAAGCCATATGTGAGATTCAAAGAAAAAATCTCTCCTTCTGCACTTTAATTTGCCGTGAGCTTGCGTATTGAGCGCAACTCTCAACCTGTGAAACTTCCCGTTGGATCGCATTTTTGCATTTATTTCACAAATGTTTCTTGAAAAAGAAAAATAAGTAGCTACGCATCTTGTCAGAGGTTTTCCATTTTACCGAATGAAGGTAAACTTGGTGGAAAGTTTCATAAACTTAAATAAAACTTAATGAAGATAAAAAATTGGAGAAATTATGACTAATATAGGTTGTCATGCTACATATGAAGTTTCGGAAAGAGCTCTGTTTTTTGGAGAGCTCGCAAGCGCAAAATAGCGGAGGTAAAAAATGAAAAAAATTGTGCCTAGTGTAGGTTATGCTTTGACAGGCGCTGCAATAGGAGGAGTAACGGGAGGAGCTATTGCCGTTATCGCTGCCACTGTCGGGCTTCCCGTTGCCCCTGGTATTGCCAACAGTATTGCCGGGGGCATTGTCGATGGCTCCATAGGCGGAGCGGTATTTAGCAATGTGGATGCCACGGGTCTAATTATGAGTACTGCCGCCATAAGTGCTTGTTTTATTGCTGGCATTAGTTCAATAGCTACCCTTGGCATACTTCTCGCAATACCAGTGGTTACAATGGCAGCCAAGGCATTGTATAAAAGATCAGCCAATGTAGGAAGGGAACAGCGAAGAGTCCCTCGTTTTGATGTTCCTATGAACTCGCCATCGACATATCCAGCAACGATGTCCGTCCTCTGAAATTTCTTCCCGGCCACAAAGCCAAATAAGACCTCGCCATCGGTGGCATATAGTCATCTTACTTTAGAAAGGCATAATGAATAGCATCGGAGAGAGAGGGAAAGAGGTGGAGGATGTGGGAGAGTTTCCGTTTGAGGTTCGTTCAGAATTTTTCGATGGGATTGAGGTCCGGAGAGTAGGGAGGCAGGTAAATTAGTGAACAGCCGGCGGCCTCGATGGCCTCCCGCGTCCGCCGATGTTTGTGAAACGCTCCATTATTCATAACGACCACCTGTCCTGGTTTCAGCGCTGCAACGAGGGATTGCTCCACCCAAGCATTGAAGATTTCGCCATCGGTGGTATAATCATAGACACATTCGGTAGCAATTGTAAACACATTCGGCAATGGTCTTGCCATTGACATACCCGGCGACGATGTTCCTCCTCTGAAATTTCTTCCCAGTCACAAAGCCAAACACCTTTTT
>JAIRMI010000025.1 GCA_031258795.1 Puniceicoccales bacterium
GTCTTTCGCGCAGGGAGCCAAGCCATGGATTTGTTGGTTGTAAATGTAAATTTTCGATCTCGTGGGATCCCATATGGCGTGAATAAAGTGATAACATGGTATGTATTTTATATGAAAAAGAACAAAAAAACAATTTTTTAAAAAAATCTTCGGAATCTTACAATTTTTCCATGGAAAAAATTTGACGATAGCGGTAATTTTGCCAGGCTTTGCAAAGAATCTAGTATTGCCTCCGGTGTATTTTTTGTTTCCATTTTTTCATGGAAATTCCCTTGAATTTAAGTATTGGAGAGCTGATTAGCCGTCCTAACCGCTTTATTTTCGAGGGCATTTCTGCTAAACGAGTTCAGCGGTGGCATTGCCCGGTAACTGGTAGCATCGGCCACGTGGAAGATTTTCGAGGCATACCGTGCCTATTTACTCCGGCGATCGACACTAAAAAGCGTACAACGGAGGGGACCGTGGAGGCCATTTCGTTGAATCAGGGTTTAGACTGGATTGGCATAAATCAAAATCACATTAATGGGTGGATTGAATGCTTTTTGCGGGAAAATGCTCTGCCACACATGCTTAACAGTGCAGGGTATTGCGTACGCCACGAGGTTCAAATCGACGATTCTCGCATAGACTTAGTGGTGGAGAATGGAGAAAAGCGCACATTTTTGGAGCTCAAAACACCCATGCGTGATCTACTTTTGTCCCCAGGCGCCAGCTTTACGCGTCCTCCTTCGCCCAGCTATTTTGATCGCGGCCTGCGTCACTTTGAAACGCTAGCCGATCTTGCGAAGGCTGGGCATCGGGCCATCGTTGGTCTCTGTTTCATGTACGATGCGCCCCTGTTTTCCTCGCCCGTCCGCGACAAATGGAACGCAAAAATCATCGATACCATTAAAAAGGCCAGTATGGGCGGAGTTGAAAATTGGCAAATTAACCTGAAAATTTCACCAACTTCGTTAAAAGTTACCCTATGTAAAAAATTACCTTTTTACCCGACCTAGGGAAAAGGCCTTTAGTCGTTCCTAATTGGCAAAATTTGTTAGAAGGGAATGAATTGTGAAAATTCTTTGGTAGATTTTTATCATTTTTCACTTAGAAAACTTTTTGATTTTTATATCAAAAGCTGAAATAGTTTAGCATTCCGAATTGCATTTTGAAATAAAGGTTTTCTCGTCCCAAATTTCTATTTTTAGCTCCTGAGCTTGTTTGAGCTTGAGTCCGGAATTTGAACCACACAGGGCGACGTTGACTTTTTTAGAAATGGCATTGGCAACGCGTCCTCCGTTTGCTTCGATAATTTCCTTCGCTTGAGCCCGGGTAAATTTCTCCAATGATCCAGTTAAAACGAATGTTTTTCCTTCGAAAAGTTGCGCAACTTCTTTGCGAACAGCCGGTTCAGTAAATAAGCGGGCCCCATGTTGTTTCAATTGCTCAAGAATAGTTTGGTTACTTTTACTAGAGAAAAAATCGATGATTGATTGTATGGTTTTTTCTCCAATTCCCTCAACATCAGCTAGTTCTTCCTTCGATGCGGAAGAAATTTTGTCAATCGATGGAAATTTTTCACAAAGCCCCTTTGCGGTTTGCTCTCCGATTCCGAAAATTCCCAGTCCATTAACAAGTCGCCATAGGGGGCGATTTTTGCTCAAGTCTATGTTTCTTAGAATATTAAGCGCCGACTTTTGACCTAATTTCGGTAGCAAAACTAGGTCATCATAAGTTAAAGCGTATATATCAGCAACTGTCCTCAGTTGTCCGTTTTCGACCAATTTTTCGATAACCGATTCGCCGAGATTGTCGATGTCCATGGCAGATTTCGAGGAAAAGTAAGCAATCTTGCACTTTAGCTGAGCCTGGCACAGTGGATTTGGGCATCGCCATGCCACTTCATTTTCCCGTTGAATTAGTTTGCAACCGCATGATGGACAGCGCGTTGGAAACACAAATGGCTTACAATCATCCCCGCGCTTTGCCATATCAACGGACACTATGGCCGGGATTATTTCACCTGCTTTTTCAAGAAAAACATAGTCGTTTATGCGAATGTCTTTCTTTTCAATTTCTTCTCCATTGTGCAGTGTCGCACGGGAAACGATGCTGCCGGAAACTTCAACCGGCTCCAAATCAGCTACGGGCGTAACGACGCCGGTGCGACCCACTTGAAAAATTATGTTTTTCAATTTTGTTGATACCCGCTCCGGTGCAAACTTGTAAGCAATTGCCCAACGGGGAGCCTTGGCGGTGCTACCCAAAATCTCGTGCAAATTAAGTTCATTTATTTTTAAAACAGCGCCATCGGTCCAATACCTGAAATGTTTTCGCCCAGAATTCAGGGCGTTAACACAATCCCAAGCTTCGTTTATATCTTTCGCGACCCAGTATTTTTCTTGTGTAGGGAATCCCCAAGCAGAAAGTTGCTCCAAAACATCCCTTTGCGTTCCTAGAAAATTATCATCGGAAACATAGCCAATGGCGTAGACTATGATTTTCAAGTCCCTAATTTGTACGTCCTCGAAGTCCAATGATTTTACCGTACCAGCAGCTAAATTACGCGGATTTGCGTATTCTTCGAGGCCCTGCTCCAGCCTGTGTTCATTGGTAGTTTCAAATGTTTTTTCATCGATAAAAACTTCTCCCCGTATCTCAATTTTCGCTGGGCAGTGATTTAGCGTTCTTGGCAAAGATTTTATTGTCAAAATATTATTTGTAACATCATCGCCGAGCGTTCCGTCGCCCCTTGTCAAGGCACGTACAAGTGCGCCATTTTCATAGATCAAATTGATGGCAATGCCATCGATTTTAGGCTCGATGATATAACTATAGCTTTGCCCGTGAAGTTGCTTTTCAACCCTCCCGTCGAAGGCAATCAGTTCTTCTTTTGAGTAGGTATTTGCCAAACTCTGCATGGGATTTAAATGGGGTTGCTTTTGAAAGTTGGTTGCCAAATCATTGCCCACCAAATTTTCCTTCGTTTTTACGCCGAAATTTATCGCAACTTGCTCTAACCTAAGAAGTTCTGCTTTTAAGCAATCGTATTCAAAATCGGAAATCTGCGGCCTGTTATCCCGATAATACAACCTGTCATGCATGGCAATATCATCACGCAACTGTCGAAGTTTCCTTTCGATTTTTCCGCGATCCTGCCTGTTAAATTTCGTGTTCATCGCTGTTTTTTATAAAAAAAATTGTCGCCTTGTTTTTTCCAAGATTAAAGTTAGCTTTCTAAGTTAAATTCAAACTATGAAATTTTCAATTGATAAAACTGCGTTCGTTAGTGGCCTACAGCAGGGCATAAATGTTGTGTCGGCCAAGTTGGTCATGCCAATTTTGAGTAATGTGTTGATAGAGGCAACGGGCAATGAAGTTGCTTTCACAACTACCAATCTTGACCTTGGGATTCGCTGTAAGGTTAAAGCAAACGTCGAATCGGAGGGAACGATAACTTTGCCGGCGAAAAAAATAGCCACGATTATCCGCTCTTTGCCGTCAGAAACGGTGCACTTTGAACTAAATAACTCGCGGGTACGTATTTCATCTGGTAGTTCACACTTCGAAGTTATGGGCTTGCCCGCCGAGGATTTTCCCGCATTGCCTGATTCCTTGGAAGAAAATAAGCAAAGTGTGCCACAGGGAGAATTTCTAAGGCTCTTGAAGAATGTTTCCTATGCCCAGTCTCGTGATGAGAACAGATATATTTTGAATGGTGTGTACTTCAGTTTGGAAAATGGAGCCCTCATGGTTGTAGCGACGGATGGCAGAAGGCTGAGCATGATGACAAAAATGTTGAACGAAGGCGAAGGTGCATCCTCTGCGGGAATTATCGTTCCTTCGAAAACAATTGCCGAAATCGAACGCCTGCTTGGTCAGGGGGAAAACATGTGGTTTGCTTTCAACGAAAGACAGGTTGTTTTTTCCATTGCCGTTCAAGGGAATGAAAAAAGTGGATTAGTGGGAGATATCAGCATTGTGTCGAAGATCATAGATGGCAATTATCCCAATTTCAAGCAAGTCATACCGCAGGTCACGGAAAATCGCGTCAAACTGGATCGGCAACTGACTCTGGATTGCATTCAGCGGGTGGCGCTCGTTGCAAGCGAAAACAAAAATTCCATCAAAATGCGCTTCACCGATAATTCTTTGGAGTTGTCAGCCGCAAGCGCTGAATATGGTGAAGCACACGAAAAAATCGCCATACAATACGACGGGAACTCCGTAGAAATTGCTTTTAATCCAGCGTTTCTATGCGATCCATTGCGGGCTTTGGTACAAGATGAGGTATTTTTTGAATTTAAGGATGAGATGAGTCCGGGGGTATTTCGCACCCTAGACAGCTTCCTGTGCGTTGTTATGCCGCTTCGCGTTGGTTAGAATGTTCACCTTTGTTTATAGATTACTGTTTCTGCCGCTGTTTTTTCTCATGTTGCCCTATTATGGCATGAGAATGTGGAGGCGGGGAGGATACGGAAGGGATTTCAGGTACCGCCTTGGCCTTTATCCGCCGTTGAAAAAGTCTGAAAAAAAAAGAATTTGGTTGCAGGCCGTTAGCGTCGGCGAAGTAAAGGCGGCGGAAAGCTTGATTGACCGCTTTATCGCCGATGGCAGATTCGAAGTGGTTCTGACGACCACCTCGAGTACAGGGTACTCACTGGCAAGGGACTTGTATTCCAGAAAAATTTTGCTTGTGGGGCTGTTTCCCTGGGATTTTTGCTTGTTCAGCATGCTAGCTTGGCGGCGAATTTGCCCGGATATAGTCGTGCTAATGGAAGGCGAGCTGTGGCCGGAACACATGCACCAAGCGAGCGTGCGCCATGTGCCAATTTACCTCG
>JAIRMI010000092.1 GCA_031258795.1 Puniceicoccales bacterium
TTTGTGAGGGTTGAGGATTGGGATCGCTAGTTGCAGGAGATGGGAGAGCAGTTGGAGTTTTGTCCCTAGGTATTTCTGGGCCGGCAGCAGAAGTCCTTGTGGCCAAAGCACTGGCTAAAGTTGATGTTCTATCTTCCGGCACGTTGATTGAGCTTTGAGGGATAAGGGCAATAGACGATTGTGTAGGCACACCTTGTTCGAGGTGTGGCTCATGCTCTGCGGGATCTGCTTTCATTTCTATTTCGTTTTCCTAAAAAAAATCAGTAAAATAATACAATAAATTTTGCCCAATGCAAGCTCAAATTGTTTCCAAGGAAAAGTTTCGAAATAAGTGAATTGGCTTTTTGTGTTTTTCGTTTGCTTATAAGATCTGCTTACCTCTTATCCAGCATTATTAATAATGCCAATACACTCTAATTTAGTTTATTTTCAATATGTTTTGAGATTCGCGTAGTTATATAGGTGCTCTTATCAAATTTTTGTTTTTCGCAGTGAAATAAACCAGCTAATTAAGGATTAGCGCATGCCGTTCTGTGCATCACAAAGATCCTATAGGCATTTGCTATTATACCCTGGAGCCTTGAATAGATTTGCGATATTGAAATCTGCAGCTTTCTTTCAATGGAAGGAAATTCGCCATTTACAAAGAATGTTAGGTGAGGTAATTCAGTTTTCATTGTTTCCAAGAAATTTGCCATCGAATTAATTGCTTCTATCCTGCCTATTGTGCGGAGATCTTGTCCACCTGAAATTCGATCCGATGTGTGTAAATTTTGCCTGCTTGAAATTAGCAATGGTATCGTCGCTTTTTCCATAAATGCGGAAATTTCACCGCCATAATCACCTTCCGCGTCCCTCAATTCACCCATAACCTCGGTGAGTTTTGCGATTAACTCATCTGCCGTATGTCCAAATTCATCGCAGTATGCGGTTATTGGATGCAAGTTCCCTGAAGATCTTGCCGGAAAAAGCGCTATCGATAAAGGTTCTAACGGTAAAGGGCCCAGCGACAGACTGCGGTGAGGCCTCGAAATTGAAGCTCTTGGAAGGGCAAATGTTTCTGATGCTCTCGAAGATAAAGATTTTAAGGGTAAAGAACTTGACGATAAACTATGTGAAAGACCCGCTGAGGCTAAAGCCCTTTGAAAATCACATTCGTCTTTCGCGACTACGTGTCTACCATCAAACAGTTCAGGGTTTAATATACACTCGCTACCAGGTAGCGCTGAGATCAACACCGATTCACCGTTATTCAGATCATCGTCGATGTCTGGAACAAAATTTTTAACTCTCGTAGAAGCACTGGCATGCATAATTCCTCCTTTTTGAGAGGAAGATTATATCTTATTTCGTTTGCTTTGTCAAAACATTTGTTTGTATTTTTTCTTAAATCGCAACGAACGATGCCAGGCGTTACAAAAATCATAGCGAAGAACGACTTTCCATCCCCATCAGGAATAAGTTAGTCAACCTTCGCTATGAGCTGTATGAATTTTATTTATAAAGGAAATTTTTTACGAATTTTCACCGGTGTTGTCATCTACAACAGCTGCATAGGTGGCAGTTGTTTCCGGCAGTTCGTCTCCAGTTTTGTCCTTTTCTACAACTGTATCTTCTTTTTCAGGTACTGCGGGTGAGGTTTCTACGCTTTGCTGCGAAGAATCCTCAACAGCTGCATAGGTGGCAGTTGTTTCCAGCAGTTCGTCTCCAGTTTTGTCATCTTCTTCTTTTACAATTTTATCATCTTTTTCAGGCACTGTGGGTGAGGTTTCTACGCTTTGCTGTGAAGATGAAAAATCTACAGCAGCCGTGTTATCAACCTTTCTCGTTTCCAGAGGTTTTTCCTCGACGCCTTTATTTAGAGAGCATGCTATTTCCGAAGCTTTGCTAGATGGCTCGACAGCTATTTGGTGAGGAATCACTTCTGAATCTGGAGTTTGCGCAACTCCTTCATCTGTATTCTTAACTACTTTTGCCCCTATGTTGTCCACATAATCTACGATATTGTTTGTTATTACACGTATATTGTCATCCATATATCCTCCTTGTGAGTTTTACAAAGTCGGAGTATTGTTTATCCTGGATACGTTGTCAATTTTTTTTAAAAATTTTGTATAAATCGCGATTTTTCTTGATCGAAATATTTCAAAGGGATATGCCTAAAGCAGAGTTTATTTTATGTATAACAAGATATTATTTGCGGAGCAGGTTGCTGCCCAACAGGGGTTTGGTTTGCAGAGTTTGCTAGTTTTTGCCTTACTGTTTGTCGGCATGTGGTTTCTGATGATCGCTCCCCAGCGCAAGAAGCAGAAGGAACATGTGAAGATGATACAAGCGCTAAAGGCAGGAGATGAGGTTGTGACGTCGTCGGGAATCTTTGGAACAATTGCGAATGTTAAGAATGATCGCTTTGTTTTGAAGATTGGGGATGATACGAAAATTGAAATTTTTAAATCCTACATCCAAGCAAAAGTTGGCAAAAAGTAGCATTCATGGAGCCTGAAAAGTCATCTGTTTTCAAGTGGTTGATTTCTATTTTTGTCGTTTGTTTGGCTTTGCATAGCTTGTTCCCGATTAGGGATCAACCCTTGGATAAATTCATTGAACAGCATGCCACCCGTGATAATGCTCAATTTAAAGTAATTTTGAATAGAGCAAGGGAACGTGTTAATTTGGGAAAATCTAGAGCATTATTCCTCGCATTAAAGGAAATTTCCAAAGATGAAAACATCGACTTATCTCATTTTTTTCCAGGCATTAATCTGTCCGATATAAAAAACGTTAAAAGAAAAAACGATTTGTTGTTGAATGTTTTGTTAGCCCGCTCCCAGGGTCGCATTAAACAAGGTCTTGATTTAAAGGGAGGCGTATCATGCGTTTTGAGGATTGACCAGATGGCAAATGATGACACCACTTCCATAGATAAAGCCATCGATATCATTCGCCAGCGCATCGATGCCCTCGGCATTGCGGAACCCATTGTTCGCAAATCCGGCAATAATTGCATCGAGATTCAATTGCCGGGGATATCCACCAGGGATAATCCGGACATAGTAAACAGTATCAAAAAGCCTGCCAAGCTGGAGTTTAGACTGATTAACGAACATCTGCCCAAGTCGCGCTTCGAAGTCGCTCCCATCGGTTATGAATTGCTAAGTGTGGAGCATGAAGATCCAAACACGGGAGAAATTATTGAGACGCCCTATTTTGTTAAAAAATTGCCTGAAATGACGGGTAAGATGATAAAATCTGCCCGTGTTGGCATGGATCAGTTCAACGGTTTCGAGGTGGGATTATCTATGACAGATGCGGGTGCGAAACTATTCGAAAAGATAACGACCAACAATATCGGTCGCCAACTCGGGATCGTATTGGACGGTAAGCTTTATTCGGCACCGGTTATTAGGACAGCGATCGGAAATGGGCAAGCCAGCATATCGGGAAGTTTTTCCCGGCGAGAAGCCTTTGAACTAGCAAACGTTCTCAACAATCCCCTCGAATTTGAGCTTAGTTTCGTTGAACTCAGTGAAGTTGGTCCCTCCCTCGCTGATGATGCGCGCACAAGTTCATTGTTAGCTTCGTTGGTAAGTGCGGTGGCGGTGGCGGTTTTCATGTTGATTTATTACCGCCAGACTGGAGTTGTGGCCATTTTATCCGTTGCCTTAAATGTTTTAATAGTTCTGGGGACCATGGCCTATTTAGGTGCAACTTTAACCCTGCCCGGTGTTGCTGCTTTGGCACTTACCATGGGCATGGCCGTAGACTCCAACATTCTCATATTCGAGCGTATTCGCGAAGAATTGAAGCTGGGCAAAGGCCTCAGGGCTGCACTGTATGCCGGACACTATAAAGCTTTTGCGACGGTGCTGGATTCCAATGTTACTACACTGCTTGCTGCAGGAATTTTGATTTGGTTTGGAACTGGACCGATACGAGGTTTTGGGGTTATTTTAGCCATTGGAATTTTTGCCACGATGTTTTGTGCCCTCATCTTTAGTCGCATAGTTTTGGACTTTATCGTTGAAAAAAACATCGTCAAAGCTCTCCTGCCCAAGCTACGTTTGAAGGAATTTAACATCGAATTTTTGAAATATGGCAAAAAGTTTATTTACGTTTCATTGGCAATTATTGTCGCTGGAATTTTAGCTGTCCTTTACCGCGGTAAGGGCATATACGGCGTCGACTTTATTGGAGGAGACGAGGTTGCTTTGAAATTTGAGAAAAAACTTTCCATAGGAGATATTCATCGCACCGCTGCGATGAATAATGTGGGTGAAGTTTTAGCAATGTACCAACATTCCATCGCAGACTCGAGCGATGTTCTGAGATTGCAGACGAAGGAGGGAGGGGGACAGCCAATGTTTAACGCGCTAAAGGCCGCGCATCCGGAGTGTAAGTTTTCGCTGGTAAAGGAGTCGAGCATCGGTGCATCACTGAGCCGAAGTGTAAAATTGAACGCCCTTCTGTCCGTTGTTCTGTCACTGCTCTGCATGATGATTTACATCGCCTTTCGCTTCGAATTTGCCTACGGCATTAGCGCCGTTGTTTCCCTTTTGCACGATGTTGTGGTGACAATGGGAATTTACGTTCTCTGCGGCAGGCAGTTTAGCGCACCGATGGTGGCGTCCATACTCATGATCATAGGCTATTCCATAAACGATAAAGTTATTGTGTTTGATCGTATCCGGGAGGAGCGAAAGATGCATCCAGATTTTTCGCTGACAAAAATTGCAAATTTATCCATCAACCGTATATTTTCTCGCACAATTTTAACGAGTGTGACAACGCTGTTGGCTTCGCTGATGCTATGCATTTTTGGCATAGGAGTTATCGTGGATTTAGCCTTTGTTTTCACTGTCGGAGTTGTCGTTGGAACATTTTCATCAATTTTCATAGCTAGTCCGATTTTCATTTCCTGGAACGCCTTTGAGAATAGACGCACCCGTGAGCGCGGTACCCTATGACGAAGGTTTGGCACCAGGCAAAATACGACCGTACGAAAGCGGAAGATTTGGGTCGCAGCTTGAATATCCACCCATTAATATGCACAATTCTAGCTCAGAGAGATGTAACAACGAAGGAGAGTGTCGAACGATTTTTGTGGCCAAAGCTGGCCTATTTAAAAAATCCCTTTGAGATAAAGGGTGTTGAACTTGCAGCTAAGAGGATTGTTCAGGCGATTTGTAACCATGAGACCGTGGCAATTGTCGGTGACTATGATGTGGATGGCATAACGAGCATCGCCCTCATGATGAATGTCTTGGGCAGATTCGATGTTCAGCCAAATTTTTACGTTCCCCGCCGGTTCTCGGAGGGATATGGGTTATCTCGGGAGATTACGGCGCGTTTGCTTGAGGACGGAATTCCAAATTTGGTGTTAGCGTTCGATTGTGGGACCAACGCAGTATCGGAAGTGGATCTCTTGAAATCGAAAGGTTGCGACGTATTAGTTGTAGACCATCACAAGGCAAGTAACGCTGAATGTTCCAATTGTTGCATCATTAATCCTCATATCTATGAGCAAGTCTCCGATGGGCAGCAGAGGATTTTTTGTACGGTTGGCCTTGTTTTTAAGCTTTGCCACGCCGTACTTCAGATCCTTCGGCGAAGACGGGATAGGCGGGCTACTACTTTTAAAATGAGTGATGAGCTCGACCTGGTCGCCTTGGGTACCATTGCCGACCTCGTTCCCCTCGTGGGAGAAAATAGGATTTTTTGCAGATATGGATTGCGAAAATTGGCGAGCAGGGATAGGCGAGCGGGAATTGCTGCCCTATGCAGGGTATCGGCTCTCGAAGAGGGGGTGCCTATCTATCCCGCCGATGTTGCGTTTAAGTTGAGCCCCCGTTTGAATGCGTGCGGCCGTCTATCAGATGCCGTTTTGCCGGTTAAGATGCTCCTAAGTGACGATTACGACGAAGCCTTGACCTACGCCTATGAGCTGGACGAAACAAATCGTGAGCGACAGACAATAGAGAAAGATGTGGCCGAAGAGGCGAATTTGATCGTACAAGAGCACTACGTAAACGATCCAGCGATAGTGCTTTTCAACAAAGATTGGCATTCCGGTGTCGTTGGGATAATTAGCGGCAAGCTTGCCCGTGATTACCAGCGACCATGCGTCGTTCTTAGCTGCGAACGCGGTCTAGCCAAGGGATCTGGCCGAGGGGTAAATTTTATCAACCTCGTCGAGGTTTTAAATGGCTGTTCCGATCTACTCGAATCCTGGGGTGGACATCCAGTAGCGGTTGGAATTTCCATGAAAATGGAAAATTTGGAAGCTTTCAGGGCGCGTTTTTGCGAGATCGTGGCATCGAAGATGAAGAACGCGGATTTTGTTGAGGTCATTGAGATTGCCGGTGAACTGAATATCGACGAGATCGACGACGATTTCATGCACGATCTTGAACTATTACACCCGTTTGGGCAGGCTAACATCGAGCCAATTTTTTTACTGAAGTCCGTAATCATCAGGGATAAGCCGGAACTTTTTGGAAATACTAAGGCTCACATAAAATTCTGGCTAAATCGTCAGTATGCAAAGCGCATACTCGTCATCGGCTGGGAGATGGCGGATAACATTCCTCCCATTTTGGTCAAGCTTGACCTGGCCATCAAGATCAGTATGGATTTTTGGAATGGCAATAAGTCCAAACTCATCACCATGGTTGATTGGCGCAGTTCCGAATAGTATGGATGCGGTGGCGCGCTGTTTGGATATAATTGCCGCCGATCAGATGGAAAAATTATGCCATTACCACCTGTTAATTTCAGAGTGGAATACCAAAATTAATCTCATTTCCCGTGGGGACATGGATAATTTTTGGACCAAACACATCGTGCCTTCTCTCTGCATTAATAAAGTCGTGCAATTTGTACCTGGTTCTTCGGTCATAGATGTTGGTACGGGAGGAGGGCTGCCGGGAATTCCTCTGGCCATAACGAATGGTGCGGTGAAATTCACCCTAGTGGATTCTATCGGCAAGAAGACCTTCGCCGTTGATGACATGGTAAAAAAACTTGCCTTGAAAAATGTAACCGTTAAAAATCTCCGCGTGGAGGGTCTAGGGGAAAAATTTGATTACGTAATTGCCCGTGCCGTTTCAAATTTGTCCACTTTTTTGAAAAATATTGGAAGTGTTTGTAAAAAAGAAACGCGAATTTTTTACATCAGAGGCAATGATTTTGGTGATGAAATGAAAAAACTTGGTAATATTCGCATTCACAACATGGAGAAATTACTCAACGACGCTAACTTTACCCCTAAGGTAATTATTGAAATTTACAATGAATGATAAGAATTTAATTTGGCATGGTGACTCCAATTATTTGTACGTTTTCCAATTTGGTAGATTGTACACTCACACGGGTATTTTTATAAATGGTAAGACGAAATCCGCTTTTCTGATTGATGCCCCCTTTGGGTCCTATGAGTTTCTTAAGACTTCGGTTCTTCGGGATATCTTTGTCGAAGCCCTTCTCATAACGCATTGCCACTGGGATCACATCGGCGATGACCACCTGTTCAAAGGAGATGGAGCGAAGGTGTATGCTCATAAGGATGATCGGACAGTGATCGAAAATCCAAAAGCGCTCATTCCCTACGCCGGGTCGGACATGGGCTTGACGCCCTGCATAATCGATGAATTTATCGATGACAACTCTTTCCTAACTCTGGCAGAGATTGGCATTTATTGCCGCAGCGTCCCTGGTCATTGCCCGGGAAGCGTGATTTTTTACTTGGGTTGTGCGGGGGTTGCTTTTGTGGGAGATACGCTGTTTAGGAACGGCATAGGTCGGTATGATTTTCCTGGTGGAGATAAAAATCTGCTCATTTCCGGCATAAAGGGAAAAATTCTGTCGTTGCCTGGTGATACCATTGTCGTACCTGGCCACGGTGAATTTACGACGGTTGCTCACGAGCGGGAAAACAACAAGTACCTGAAGTAAATTAGCGAGACCTGAATTTTACGAGGCCGGTGAAATTTTCCGTTGTCATCGCATTGCTTAGGGTGCATAATAGTGAGCGGTGAAAATATTGCTGGCCAGTGCGGAAGCTACACCCTTTGCCAAAGTTGGTGGGTTAGGGGATGCTGTTTCTTTGATTGCCCAATCGGTGGCTAAACTTGGCCATGAAGCGCGTGTCATATTGCCGCTCTACGCCTCGATAAATCGGGCAAACTTGGTTCCCTATGATCAGCCGATGATCGTCAATATGGGCTATGGGATTGAGTTTTGCTGCCTTTGGAAAACTGTGAATTTCGGTGTTGAATTTTTGTTCGTTGAATTTGAAAAGTATTTTGGTCGCAAAGGAATTTATGGAGAAAACGGTGAGGGATACGGAGACAACTGGGAGCGCTTTAGTTTTTTCAGCAGAGCCGTTATCGATGCTTGCGATTTCACAGATTGGATCCCCCGTATCATACATGCCCACGATTGGCATAGCGGTCTGCTGCCAGTCATGCTCCGCGAACAACGTGTGTACCGGTTGAGCGAAACAGCTTCGGTGTTCACGATTCACAACTTGGCTCATCAGGGATATTCGCCTCCTGGAATATTGAATTTCGTTGGATTGCCTCAAAAATTACTTCACCCGTTCGCCATGGAGGCTATGGGAGCGATTAACATCATGAAGGGGGCGCTTTCCTATGCGAATAAGATCACCACAGTCAGCCAGAGCTATGCCAATGAAATAAAAACACCGGCACATGGGTGTGGCTTGGACGATCTTCTGACCTATCGCGCCGCCGATTTGATCGGCATCTGCAACGCTGTCGATGGCGATATCTGGTCACCGGAAAAAGATCCTCTGATTCCCGCGAAGTTTACGCACGAAAACCTGAAAGGGAAGACGAAGTGCAAAGTGGCTCTTCAAGAAAAAGTTGGCTTAAATGTGGACGTAGATGTTTTGCTGATTGGCGTTATTTCAAGGTTAGTCGAACAAAAGGGTCTGGATATTGTTTGTGATATCTTGCCGGAGATGATGGACAATTTACACATCCAATTTGTTCTATTAGGGTCCGGTGATCCAGCTTTGGAAGCTAAATTTAGATTTCACGAACGCAATTATTCTGGCCGTGTCTCTGTGAAAATTGGCTATGACAATGTTCTATCTCACCTGATTGAGGCCGGCGCAGACTGCTTTCTTATGCCGAGCAGGTATGAGCCCTGTGGAATGAATCAGATGTATTCGATGCTGTACGGTACTTTACCCGTCGTGCACGCGACCGGTGGACTGCGCGATAGTGTCGAAAATTACGATGCACAATCTCGCAGCGGTTCGGGCTTTGTTTTCTATCGACTTAATCATAAATCGCTCTACGATTCTGTCGGCTGGGCCTGTGCTACCTACTACGACCATAGGCAAGATTTTGTGGCGATGCAAAAATATGCGATGCAAAAGGATTTTTCGATGGAAAAAATGGCGAATGCTTACCTGGAAGTCTACGAGTACAGCCTGGACTCGCACGGAAAACGTACTTGAAAAAAATAGTAAGCCCCCACTACCCTGCGGTTCTTTTCAGATCCGATTTTATTTTCATTGAGAACTTTTAGATAGTTGCCTCGATGAAGAGCTGAATGTTTGCTATAAAGCAGGGTTAATTTTGGATGGAGACCTTAGCAGTTGCCGTATCATTTCTAGGGGAAATTTTTGGAAAAATTTCCCATGCTTTGGGATATTGGGGTAGTTCTAGGAGGAATCGTCATCTGATTCCGAGGGGTAAGCTGAGAAATCAGATAAAGTAGCATTGGTAGGGCCAGGCAATAACAAAGAAGGGGAATTGTTGAGTATTGATGGTCGCCTTGATAACCGATATGCAGGGTTATTTTTCGCATCTGCTCTTAATTTTGCCGACTTACCAAGATGACTTTTGGCAAGCTCCTTGACCTTTTTTGGTATATTTACCTTTGGAGCTATGAATTTTCGCATGCAGTGTACGGCTACACCGAGTACTGCGCATCCAACCAAGGTTCCTACTAACGCATATGGATGTGCCGATATTCCGGTAATTAGGGAGCTTCCCCAGGATGCAATTGTTTTTCCGATGGGCTTTATTATAGGCAATGCCTTGCTGCCTATGAGTGTCGTTTCAGAGCAAAGATCTCTTCCTACGAAGCCGGCAGCTCCGCTAGCTAAAAATGCTGCCGTTGTTTTAAGTCCCGATGATCCCTTCCTATTGCTTAGACTTACGCCACTAACCTTCCTATTTGGTGCACCGATTTGCGATCC
>JAIRMI010000052.1 GCA_031258795.1 Puniceicoccales bacterium
TTTAGCCAGTGCTTTGGCCACAAGGACTTCTGCTGCCGGCCCAGAAATACCTAGGGACAAAACTCCAACTGCTCTCCCATCTCCTGCAACTAGCGATCCCAATCCTCAACCCTCACAAATAGAACAACAAATAGAACAAATAGAACCGGCCGTTTCCAGTAAAATTGAAATGATATATATTTCCTTATCCAATGGAAAGGAACTACACGTATCCACAACTAGCCAAAGAAGCGCGGGAATTATCGAGAGCATTTTTAAAGGAAAAACTTTCTTAAGTGAAGAAGAAATGATGCGAGCTATAACGACACCTGGCACAGATGCAAAATTGGGATTTAATCGGCCGGAGATAGGCAACGCACTTTTTAACATGCCCCTTGCAATGCGTCTTTTTGCCGGGGCATATGTCGTTGGCAACGAAAGAAAACGACTCCAAGAAAATTCCGGCGCCGGTTATCAATTTTACCAACCTCCAGATCAAGCAAAGATAACCGCTGCTAAGACATATGTTCGAGCAAATGAACTTGCTGCCGAAACACTTAAAATCATTGGCGATTTTGAACAAAATTTTGAGGCAACTTTCTCGACGCTGGAGAATGTACACCAAAGGGACACTGAATTTCAACAAATTTTCTCAACAGGAAAAACAAAAAGGGAACAGGATTTTCAAAAACGTTTTAAAAGTACACGAACGTTAGGCCAAAGGATCTTGGACTTTTTTAGAGAACGCTTCAATCTCTTTGGTGCTACAGCCTACAGAGAAGAAAAAGAAAAAGCTCGGGAGAGCTTTAGTCGGTCTTGCTGGCATAGTGAAAAAGAATCATATGAGCATTCTTGCAGGCAACAAGCAAAAGAGAAGTTTGCCGGTGAATGCAGGAAGCGTCTCGTTCAAATCACAGTTGAATTCTGCGCAAATTCGGATCTTTACATCACAGCTTTGGAGCCATGTTCTGATACCAACAATGGATTTAAAAATTTTAGTAGAGTATTTCATTCCCTGACGGCAGGAGTAACGGCCCCTTTACGGGTGCTGCTAAAAAATGAAGACAACCAAATCACAGCGGAGTCTCTGAGAGTTTTCAGCCAAGAATACGGGCAGGAATTGCTGGACACGGCCGTACAGAGCCTTTACAAAGCGACACATGTCGACAGAGAATCCCTTGCGAAGGCATATCAAGAATATTACTCTTCCATTTCAAAGCAGTGTCCAGATTTGGATGGAATGATTCTCAACGTTTCCTTGGAACTTCATCAGTTATACTTGGATGTGCAGAGTTTAATAAAGCAGCGAACAAGCGAAGGGAAAAGGCCGGTAGAAGCTGAAGAAGAAGTGTATAACAACTCTGAATTTCAAAGGCGATGGGAAAATTTACGGCCAAATTTTGTCAAACATGAGGAAGATGGAGGCATAACACTAGATCTTGGGCACATAAAAGTTATGGTCAATGCGAACCAAGAAAAATATTTAACATTTGAGAATGTGTTCAGCAAACTTTAAAAAGTAAAATTTTTACTTTTGGCAAGTTAGTCCCAGCTCAGGATGCAAATGGCGCTTCCGTTGGGACTCGAACCCAAATTGCCGGTTCCGGAGACCGGTGTCCTATCCATTGAACGACGGAAGCAATGGGCGCAGTATCCGGTATAACAGCCTCGCTGGCATCCGGTCAATGAATTAATAGCAGCACAATTAGATCTCTGCGCAAAAAGAACAAGGAAATGTTGCTCCATTAACCTTTATCAAGCAAGTGGAGCAAAATATTTCCTATCAAGGAGGTTGTTTTTTCTTTTTTTCTGTAAGCAGATAGTATCCTAGTAATGAGCCAATTGACCTGCCAATTTGTCGGCCAAGTTCCCTTCCGAAGAGAGAATGACACCATAAAAGGGTCTTCCTTCAACCGAAGAGCGGTCCTTTCCTCTCCTATTCACAGGAATGACATCATTCTTTTCTGAATCAACGATACACCAATCATCATTTGTTGTTTTTCTGAGCGCGATAAAATGTCCACTGCCACATATGATTGCCCTATCAGCTCCCCTTGCATCGAGCTCACCGCAAACATCCGACAAATTCAGACGCTGCGAACCAAGGCCCCAGGTTCTTGGTTCAACTAGTTCAGCCTCTGGATCTATGGCAGCTAATACATTTCGAATTAACACTGGGTCTGCCCCACCTCTCCTGCTCATATCGGCCAAATTGATGCTTCCCTGCACCTGATCTATGTAACCATCAATGGCAGAGAGCGGACTTGAAGCCCGTGGCAATGGTACTCGTCCGTTATCCGTCAGAATAATCCTAATGGTTTGCATGTCTTCGAGGATACCTTTCCAGTCGTTGACACGTTTTTCCCTTTCCATTTCTACCAACAGACGTGTAATATTCTCAATGGCTTGTTCCACTTGTCTAGGGTCAGCGTAGACATTAGGCAGAAAATTCGAGGACGGCCCTAGCGCTGCCACGAAGTTATTATATGCTTCATCGATTGCACCCTGCCACATTTCCATACCCTGGGCTATCCTGTTTAAATAATCCAGTGCTACCCACTGTGTGCCAACGTAGTGTCGTAGGGCATGTAACCCACATGTATTCGGGTTTGCCTGCTTTTCGTGGTATACTTCTCTGGCATTTAATGGCTTCCCCACGGAGGATCTACTCTGAGTAATATTACATATTCCGGGTTCAGCAGATACCTGTACATTTCTCAAAAAGTCCGGAAGCCTACTATCCGGATTCTGAGGTATTCCTTGTGCTGCGTTGCCGCCTTGTTGTATATTTTGAGGTCCATTCACAGCTGGAGGGTATTTTAGCCATTGTAAAAATATTGCCAATAATAAAATTGCTACAAGCACATCTAAAATATCGAATATCAATCGCGGATTAGTAAAATTGTGAAATTTTTCTTTGGCATCGCTTTATAACGCCGCTCACAAGTGCAATGGAGCACACTGTGAAGTCTAGTGAATTAAGCGAATTGGCCGAAATATTTTCTGTCAAAGAGGCCGTTTTCTACGAACAGTGTACTTAGTTCGCCGATCAGTAGCAGGGAACCGGTCAGAAAATAGGTTTCATCCGTTGGTTGCGCCAAAATTTCAACCAAGGATTTGGCGGTAACAAAACAGCATTTTGGAGAATATCTCTCGGCCAATTTGGAGAAAAAATCGTCGGGAATTTTTTTATTTCCATCGGCGACGTTTGTCAGAAATATTTTGTGAAAAAGAGGCTCTAAAGTGGCGAAACAAGCTTCGCAGTGTCTAGCTTTCGTTGAACTAAAAATCAAAATAGTCGAATCTTTATTGACGGTGTGGCGGATGTAGTCGACCTGCGCCTCGACTGCTTCCCCGTTGTGAGCACCATCGAGAATCATCCTGTTCCTATTTTTTAAAAAAATAGTCTGATTGCGCGCCGGCCAAAATGTACCAGCAAATCCCCGGCTTATGGCATCGTCCGAGATGGGCAAAATTTCACGGAGATCTTCCAGCACAGTCTGAGCTAACTTTGCGTTTTTTTTCTGAAAATCTCCTTCCAAGCTTGACGCAAAACATCGGCCTTCGGCTTCAACTTTGACCAGTTGAGCTCCCATATCTTGGGCAACCTTTGCCACAGCGGCTTCGGCACCTGCGGACAGCTCACCGATAAATACTTTCCTTCCAGGCTCTATGATACCGGCTTTTTCCCGGGCGATGTCCTCGATGGTGTTGCCTAAAATTTCTTCGTGATCAAACGATACGCTCGTTATTACGCTAGCATCGGAGCACACTATATTTGTGTCGTCCAACCGCCCTCCAAGGCCACATTCCAATATAATCACATCAACCGAACAGTCGCTAAAATACAGGAGCGCCATCAAGGTCAGATACTGAAAAAAGGACAGATTCATTTTCTCCCGATTC
>JAIRMI010000085.1 GCA_031258795.1 Puniceicoccales bacterium
ATTTGCCAATTTGTCATTTGTTGATCTCCGTGAAAGATATGAGCAAACGTGCTCCCCGAAAAGGGAAGCGGAATTGATGAGTTTCTTTCGCCATTTTGGCATAGAAGAATGGGAAGAAATATGTCCTTCTATGAATTCCGTTTCCCTATTTGAGGACGTACGAATGCACGCAAGTGAATATTTTTGATGCCTTATTTGGCACTGTCCAATTCTTTGGGGTATGCAAAAATAACTATTTCAACTTGGTATTCTAAAAACGAATGGAGCTGTGTTATGATCATCTTATACTCCCCGCCAACAATTTCTTCCAACATTGGCTTTGTGTCAAAAAATTCCCGGAGATTGTGGTATATCGCAAGGCAGAGAACAGGTTTATCTTTTCGTATTGTTTTTTTCATGCCTTTCAACGCTTCTAAGCCGCTACCTTCCACATCGCTTTTAATAAACCCAACTTTAAGATTGTTTTCCTCCACAAACGAATCCAAATCGGTAAGCTCGCATTTAGTACCGCCGGACAATAAAGTCGTTGTGCCTTGATGCCCAGAGTCATCAATGTAAATTGTTTTTTTTGTATCTGATACTCCCATCGGAACAAGAGTATATTTGTTTTCCGGTAGATTATTTAATTTGGCAACTTGCTGGTAGGTTTTACGGTTATGTTCTGAAATTTCAAACGACCAAATATGGCTGGGAGCATAATACTTATTCAGTATAAGTGCGCTATCACCGACATAAGCTCCGGCATCTATAAAATCCTTACCTGCAATATATTTTTTTAATTCTTTGCTCTGAAAACGTAACCCATGATGGAAGTAGAATGTATCCACGTTGTATTCCTCTTTAAACAGCACTATGTCTTTTTTGTATTGAAGGTATTCTTGGATGAATTTTCTGGTGCACTCTTTTTCTTCCTCTGTTTTCAGGCTTTCAAAAAAAATTTTATTGATTTTGTAGTTTGCCGATATTTTGTTATCTGGCAAAAGTAACATACGGAATAAATATCGGTCTATGTTTTTTTGAGATGTTTCATCGAGGCCTGCTTTCAATATATTTATTTTTTCGGGCATATTATGTGTCAAAAAATATTCTTGAAGCAATTGTTGGTCCCCCATGGATAAAACGCCCAGTATTGGCATAAATCCATCATCAATTAACGCAGTTTTTTCGTTTTTGCCTTTGGAGATTGAGAAATAATCCTTTATCCTGTGCCGTATTTTCTTTGACGGGACACAAGCACATAAAAAATTCACCAAAAATCTTTTCATTTCTTTGCTTCTCCAAGCAAATCTAAGAATTGGTTAACTTTGTCAATATTGAAACACTTGCAAGTCGCTAAAGCGACAAAACCAAGCATTGATATGCGTTTTACCAATGAAAATGAAAAAATTATTTACCCTATTTTGAGTCCTTCGACCATACGTCGCGTTGATCACAAAAAGTACCAGTCAAACCTCTTGCTGATGAAGTAACTTTAAAGAAGAAGCTTAATTTGAGAAAATTTTTTATGTTAGTTAAAATGTCCCCAATACTTTGCAATGTTTTTTTAATGTTTTGCAAGTTTTATCTTGAATTTATTCCCTTACCCGGCATTTTGAGCGCAGTTGTAGCGTTGTAGTATGTTACTGGAACGCGTTTTAATCTCAACCCCTCCGCAAGGAAGAAAAGTTATTATTATATGAGCTCTACAGTTATGGAAGACCTGCTAACATCCCACCCGATGGGAACTCTGCGGGCAGATTCGGTTGTTGCCGGCGTTATTACTGAAATTCGTAACAATGAAGTTGTTGTCGACATAGGGGGGAAATCGGAGGGTGTTATCTCGGGACATGAATTTGATGACCTCGAAAGCTTGGAAATTGGTTCTGAAATCGATGTTTATATCGAAAATCTCGAAGATAAGCATGGAAACCCAATAATATCCCATGATAAGGCCTTGCAGAAGAAAAATTGGGAATTGATTGTGAAGAATTGCGAGGAGGGATCAATTCTTCCTGGGCGCATTAAAGGCAAAGTTAAGGGAGGATTGGTTGTCAACATAGGAGTGGATGCGTTTTTGCCAGCTTCACAGATAGATACGCAGGCTCCCATCAGCCTTGAGCAGTATATCGGGCAGACATACGATTTTAAAATCGTAAAAATTAATAAAGAACGGAAAAACATTGTTGTATCGCGCCGGGAGCTGATCGAAGAGGAGCGTCAGGAAAAGCGCAGGGCACTGCTGAATGAGATCAAGATTGGTGACATAAGGAAGGGTACCGTCAAAAACATCACCGATTACGGTGTGTTCATCGATATCAACGGGTTGGATGGCTTGCTACACATTACTGATATAAGTTGGGGCAGGATAACGCATCCCAGCGAAGTTGTCCAAGTGGGTCAGGAATTGGATGTCATGATCATTGGCATCGATGAGGAAAAGGAGCGCGTTTCTCTCGGTTTGAAACAAACCATGCAAAATCCGTGGGACAATATTGAGCGCCGATATCCGATTGGATCCAAGGTTAGTGGACGCGTCGTAAATATGGTGGCCTACGGTGCTTTCGTTGAGCTGGAAAACGGCGTTGAGGGTCTGATTCACGTCACCGAAATGTCCTGGACGAAGCGCATTAATAAGCCCAGTGAGGTTGTGCGCATCGGCGATGAGATCGAAGCCAGAGTAATAGGAATTTCAAAGGAAGACCAAAAAATTGCCCTGAGCTTGAAGCAACTTGAAGAAAATCCCTGGGATATGGTCTATAGAAATTATCCAGTGGGTGCACACGTTCGTGGAAAAGTGCGCAACATGACAAACTATGGAGCATTTGTCGAGCTAGAGGAAGGCATAGACGGAATGGTCCACGTGAGCGACATGAGTTGGACGCGTACGATTAACAATCCCAGTGAATTTCTCAAGAAGGGCGAGGAAGTGGACGCCATCGTACTGAACATTGATGCGGAACAGCAGAGAATTGCGCTGGGCATCAAGCAACTAACCCCTGATCCTTGGTCGGAAATTCAGAAAAAATACAAAATTGGGACCATAGTGACGGGAAAGATTACAAAAATTGCGTCCTACGGTGCTTTTGTGAAGCTCGAGGACGATATCGAAGGACTTGTGCACGTCAGTCAGATCAGCGAAGATCGGGTAGAAAAAGTAAAAGAAGTTTTAAAAGTTGGGGATGAAATCACTGCCCGCGTCATAAAGGTTGACAAGGATGAGCGGCATATTGGCCTTTCGATTAAGGCGGCTAATTACGACGATACCACCTTTAGCGTGGAAATTAAAGCCTTCGACAAGGTTGCCAGCGGAGGCGAGTTAGTAAGCTTGAGCAACATGTTTGATAATTTTGGTGTCGAAGAAGATACCAAGCAAAATTCTCCACAGACGGAATGATTCATTTAGGTTCAGCTGAAAGAGCTTAGAGGCTGTCGTCAAATTATAGTCAAACTACTTGACAAAAGCGTATAAAGATTAGACCTAGAGAATGTATGGCATATTATACAACGGACTAAAAAGAGGGTGTTAAAATAGGAAAGCACGCACAGTGTAAAGGAA
>JAIRMI010000101.1 GCA_031258795.1 Puniceicoccales bacterium
GTAGGATGTCTCATTTTTCTCAGAGCCTTGGCTTCAATCTGCCTAATTCTTTCGCGGGTAACATTGAACATTTGCCCAACTTCCTCGAGGGTGCGGCTGTAGCCATCCTTTAATCCAAATCGCAGTGTCAGAACTTCCCGTTCCCTCTCAGTGAGGCTGTCAAGCACGGCCCCAAGTTTTTCGCGGAGAAGGCTGAACGCGGTCATGTCGTAGGGATTTTCCGCACTTTTGTCTTCGATAAAATCACCAAAGCTTGAATCTTCACCATCTCCGACAGGGTTTTGCAATGAAATGGGTTGCTGCGCCATTTTCATGATGATCTGCACCCGTTCCACCGGCATCTTAACCTCCTTTGCAACATCCTCGGCCGTAGGCTCATGGCCAAGCTCCTGGATGAGTTGCTTTTGCGCCTGCATTACCTTGTTTAAGGTTTCGATCATGTGGACCGGTATGCGAATCGTCCTGGCCTGATCTGCGATGGATCGCGTGATTGCCTGCCTGATCCACCACGTAGCATAGGTGGAAAACTTGTAACCGCGGCGGTATTCAAATTTCTCAACGGCCTTCATCAGACCCATGTTGCCTTCCTGGATGGAATCAAGGAATGATAGTCCGCGGTTTGTGTACTTTTTGGCAATACTTATTACGAGGCGCAGGTTTGCCTCCACCATCTCCCGTTTTGCCTTATAAGCCCCTTTCATATGCTCTTTGAAGGCTTTTACTATTGCTACAAGGTGGTCCGGTTCAACTTCGTACTTTAACTCGAAATTTTTTAGAGCCTTCTGGATTCGTTCGATTGTGGATTGCTGCAATTCGTCTCCACTCTCCGCTAATTTTTTTGATCGTTCCAAATCAGCATACAATTGACTGATTTGGCGTAAATCCGCCCTTAGGCTAAGCATGGGTTCTTCAAAAATTTTCATTTTAAAGCAAAACCTTTTGAGAACGGTTTTGAGTTGCATTTGGAATTGCTTCAGCCTAAAGATTAGCTTCTTTTTTTCGGCTTCATCGGTAGAACTTTGAATTGCTTTCCAGGTTGATTGGACACTTCCCAGCAGCATTTTACTGTCCTGTATGGCACGTGTGAGCATTTTATAGTAAGCGTCCCGACTTTCGATTTTTTTATCTAAAACCACCTTGTCAAAACGTTCTTCTCTTTGGAGCAGTTTTTCGGCCAAATTAATTTGAAATTCCGCTGTTAGGTGAATTGAAAACAGCTCATCTTGGGCTTTGAGTTCCTCCCGTTCGATGCGCTTCGAAATGGCTACCTCCTGATCCCGTGTGAGCAGAGGTACCTGACCCATTTGCCGCAGATACATCCTAACCGGATCTTCGATGGATTCACTTGCGCTTTTCAATGGTTCTCTTAGCGCATCTTGAATCTTGCTTTGGTATTGCTCGATCTCGTCAGCATCCAGGATTTCGATGTCAAGATTTTCGAGAATGTTCATGACATTCTCGATTTCCTGGGCGTTCGTTACCGTTTCCGAGAGGATATTGTTTATATCTTGAAGCGAAACATAACCCTGCTCACGCGCCAGCCTAATCAGTGACTGTATGCGAGAGTGTACATCACCGCTACTGCCGTTGTTTTCTGGTACGCTCATTAATTCGTCATGCCAACATCAACCCGTGGCGGCCTCAATAACTTTTCACGCAGGTGCATCCTGTCCCGCTGTAGATTTCTCAAATTTTCCCTTTCGTCAAGAGAAATTTTACTAATTTTTTTGTCCAGTTCATTTATTTTTTCTTTGATAAACTTGGAATAAAGCTTCGATATACTTGTATTTACAAGGAATTGGAGGTCGTTTTCGCAGTTGAAATCTGCCAGAGCTGAGTAGGCGATATTTTTTTCTTCTTCGGAAAAAGTGTTTGAATTATTGATCGATTCCATGCCTTCCCATAAATTTTCAGCAATTTCGTTCAATATTTTCGCTAACAGGGTGGATTGGGGCGATGATGATGCTTGCATTAGTTCGGGTAAAACCACCTCTGCAATCTTTTTTGCCCAATTTACGTCGGATAAAATTATTGACAATAGCTGGGATTCTGCGCTGTTCAGCTTCCGTACGCTATTGCTTTCATTTTCTATGGAAAATTTTATGGGCAATGGATTGTTAAATTTTCTTCTCTGGTAAAATGTAGCAAAGTCTTGAGCCAAAGCTCGTCGATCAAAGCCGCATATTTGGGATACTTCATCGAGGAGCGATTCGTGCACAATGGATGAGTCCGAGCTCGATATTATCTCGTAAATTCTTTGCAGGGCATCCGCTTTTTGCCGGCTTGACATTTTCGACAAATTTGGGGAGTGGTATTTGACGGCAAATTCCATGGCCGATATGCCGGCTTTGCAAAAAGAATCGATGTCCTGGTCCTGTTTTTTGAAGAAACTATCCGGATCCTCATCCTTCGGCAAAATGTAAAATTTTACTTCCAATCCGGCCGCCATTGCCATGCGTAGCAACTTATCCGCTGCACGCAATCCAGCAGCATCTCCGTCTAGCATGCAGTTCAAATTCGATGAATAGCGGCGCAGTGTGGATAATTGGGCATCGGTTATTGCCGTGCCCTGCGGTGCAATGGCGGTCAACAATCCTATTTCCCAGCAACGAAAAACGTCCAACTGCCCCTCAACTAGCCAAAATTGATCCGCATCATTGACGTGCAGCCTTGCTTCTTGAAGCCCAAAAAGAATATTTCCCTTGTGAAAAATTGGCGTTTCCGGCGAATTTATGTACTTGGCATCGGAAATTTCTGTGCTCATTCCTTCTATTACACGTGCTGAAAACCCAACAATCCTTCCCTGAATGTCGCGTATCGGTATGGTTAGCCTGAATCTAAACCTCAGTCTAAATGTGGATAAATCCGCCTCGTCCTTAAAATAAAATAGCCCCGATTGCCTAATGGCTTCAATGGAAATTTTGTGTTTCAGTAGGATATTGATCATATCCTTTTCATCATTTTTACAGAGCCCAATACCCTGTTTGTTTGCCGTTTCCGAGCTAAATTTCCGAACTTCACTCCAGTAATTTCTAACCTTTTGTCCGGATATATCGCTGCTTTGAAAATTTTTCACAAACACACCATTGGCCAATTCGTTAATCGCGAACAGGTCCTTTTTGGAAAATTCCATTGGCGAATTGTCACTTGATTTCGAATCAAATCTAAGCTGAATGTTAAACCTATTGGCAATAATTTCAACGGATTCTAAAAACGAAACATTCTCCTTTAGCTGGATGAAGCGAAAGATATCCCCCGCATTGCCGCTGCTGAAACAGCGAAACATTTTTTTTTCCGGCATGACAAAAAATGAAGGAGTTTTTTCGCCGTTGAATGGACTAAGTCCACGCCAATTTGCACCGCATTTTTTCAAATTAACGTAGGGCAAAACGACGTCATATATATCGACGCTTTCCTTGATAAGGTCTAAACATTCGCGTGTTATCAAATTCTTAGTTGCAGCTGAAAATTTCTACTTCCCTACTTGTTTAAATTAACTTTCAGAAGAGTCAAGCGCTAGCCTTTGATTTTCAAAAATGAAAGACTAAAAACATAGAATAAAATCTCACAACACGGCCGAAGCCCTATTGGGTTGCCACAAAAATAAGACCCTAAACAAAAGTTTCCGAAAATATTAAATTTTTGGTAAAGAAAATTAGCCTACTTGCGCTTTATTAAGCTTGCACTCCCTTTGTCCAAGAGCTGTGTTCACGACTCGAATATTACATGAAAACACTTTATCACGCGAAAGAGTTTTATCACGCGGAAGAGTCACTGTATATTTACGATATCCGTTTTTCGGAGGATTGACTTGGAAATGCCTTTTTATTTCCATTTCCTGCTCTAGAGTTAATTCTTGAAAAACTCCATCGGAGGAAGCTGAGCGTGAAAATGTTGTTCCATTTCCATCTTGCCAAGTTCTTTGTTGTATGTATGCGTTCATAATAGTGGATGTTTCTGTAATTAAAATTTTTAAAACTTCAAGCTTTTTTGAAAAAAATATGAAAAATATTAATATTCAGTTAAATATTTAGCTGAATATGAACAAAAAAACAATGGGTATATAAAATTTGCTTTCAATTTTCCTTTATCTTTTGCCGCGGCAAACTGTTTTTACTTTTTTGTAAATTTTTTTCATGCTTTTCTTAAAGGCTTCTCTTAAAAATATTTACTTTTTTGCTTATAGTGTTAACTCACCCTATTTTCGATTGACCCCTTTTCCCATCATCTATACAGGATTTTCCAATTTGCTTTTCGATGAAATTTCGGATTAAAGAAAAATTTTCAAAAACCCCTTGACAAACTTTGACCAATCACTTTCTAACAGGACATTAATCGATGCAGGGTGGAGCAGTCCGGCAGCTCGTCAGGCTCATAACCTGAAGGTCGTTGGTTCAAATCCAACCCCTGCACCCAG
>JAIRMI010000004.1 GCA_031258795.1 Puniceicoccales bacterium
AAAGAAATGATGCTCATATCAGCGAAAATGGGAAAAAAATCGTATACTGCTTTCAATTTTATCGAAAGCGTCGATCGATACGAACATTGGCAGGCTAAATGCACCTATTTGCGGCGGGACCAGATATGCCTACACGCCCATGAATCAGGCTTAGCAGTCCTGGGCGATGAAAAATACGGCGGAGCGCAAATCCCTCTCTTTGCTGAATTAAAGCGCAATTTCAAAGCAAACCGAAAAGAAAACAATGAATTTCCTTACTCCGGCCTCATGGTCCACCTATCTGCTTTGAAGCTGCACGATGGTACCCTAATTCACAGTGAACTTCCAAAAAAAATGCGCGTATTTATGAAATTTTTGGCGAACCCATGAAAAAGAAAAGAATTCTCATCGTATGCACTGGCAATACGTGCCGCAGCCCTTTGGTCGAGGCCATAATTGCCGATTACTTGGAAAGGAGCGCGCTGAAAGACAAATTTATTGTATCATCCGGTGGCATTTCGGCACAAAGCGGCAAGCCTGCTCACCAATACGCCACGCAAATTGCCCACGAACTTGGCCTTAATCTTGAAAGTCACACTACCAGGAAAGTTGACCGCCACCTGTTGGACGAAAGCGACCTTGTTCTGTGCGTGACCGATGCGCACAAATTCTTGCTGCTACGCAACTTTGAAGGCCTTTTGGGAAAATGTTTTACCCTCGCCGAATGCGTATCATCCGATGACATTGGCGATCCCTACGGGCAAGGCATTGACGCATACAGGAAAATTGCATCTGATGTGAAGAATTTGCTTCCCAATTTAATGGAATTTTTAATGAAATTTTTCAATGAAAGTGTCGATCGGCAGTGATCACAGGTGTTACGCCATTGCCGGCATAAATTCTAGCCATTGTTGATTCCTTCCTGAAAACGCAATTTTCTGGAGACAGGCATCAATTGAGGATAAAAAAAATTTCCAATTACGAAAAAAAACATTATTATTAACCTCAGTGGGTAATAAGCGTGAGCTTTTTTTGAAAAAAATTGCCAGTGGGAAAAACTTCGCTCTGAGGTTTGACCTCGTGGATAGGTGGAATGGGCGAGTTTTTCACTTTGGTATTGCTGAAAAATTGCTATCTTTTCTGCGAATTGCCGGTATAAAATTTTTCGAGCTTGGGAACCTGAGTGCCGTGGACCATGCCTCCTTTAAGCCCATATCCATATTCGCCAAAGAGCCGCAGCTCATAGCGGATGAAATGTTTGAAAAAATCGGATTTAAAGGGGATCGGACAAATCCCCGCTCGAGCCTTGTCAACGCCGCCGTGCAACATTGCATTGATCACAAAGATCACAAACTTCTGTCCAGCTTCGTTGAGTTCGAGCAGAGAAATAACTATTGGCTTCAAAATTATGCCCTGTTTATGGCTCTGAGCAAACACATCGGCACGAATGAATTTTGCTCCTGGCCAGAGGGTATAGGGAACTGCGAGCGCAAGTTATTGGGCGTAGCTAGCAAGCAATTATTCGATAAGATAATTTTTGAAAAAACCACTCAATTTTTAACCCACCTGTCCCTAAAAAATTTCACTGAACGGGCTAATCAACTGGGCATATCGGTAGGAGGAACGGTGAATGTTCTGTGCGAGGAATTTAGCAGCGAAGTTTGGGGAAACCAGCGCCTGTTCTTCTTAAACAAGCTCAACAGAGCTACAGTTTACAATGGTTTGCCGGCGAACAAATATTTGGAACACGGCTTGAAAAGTTCCCAAGTGCCCTACCGATGGAATGAGATGTATGGCAATAACTATGAGCTCATACACAACTTTTTCCGCAGTCAAGAGGAGGCTTTTGACTACGCACATCTGCTGAACAGTCATACAATCTTTCACTATTGGGAGATACCGAGCTTTGAAACAAATGGCGAACACGGTCGCTGGGTGCCAACAAAGTCGGAGCTGTTTTTTGAATATACCAAGCCTCACTTTGACCAATTTCCGTTCATTTTTGATTTTAACGATCCCCTTTCCCCAAAGCACGCCCTATTAGCCAGGCGACATAACCTTCTGCGGGCAGTGGTGCAAGGAGAGCCGGAAACTCACACCTACGAAAAATACGACCTTTCTGCGAAAATAAAGATTTTAGCAAGTAGGCGGTGCAATGGGAAATTTCCCCTGGGCAAAGCATTGATTCAGTCAATTTTATCCGAAGCTAAAACAAACTTAGCAAGCATGATTGGGAAAAATTTCCCCATAAAATTGATCCACATCGAAGAAGTATGCTCCATCCTCGGAGTAAGCATTGCGGACATTGCAAATAACCCCGAGTATTATGGTGAAATTTTTGGTAATATTCTAGCTGAAAAACCTGCTTCCGCTAAAAAGCCACACAAGCCCGTGAACTTTCCTTCCGAAAAAGAAAAAAAATCTATCCTCCAATTCATTACCGCACTCTTTTCAAAAAAATAAGCTTACAGAAAAAATCTTGCATTTTCTTTTAAGCATTCCATTTTCCATTTTTTTTGCAAAATTTTTATAAAGGAAGGAATAATATGAGTAGAGTAAGTGGACCAAGACAAGGAGATTGGGGTATGCCAGTGACAGGTCCAAGGCGTAGATTTAGTGTAGATGCGGCTAGTGGGCTTGGTGCGCCTCTAATGAGACCAAGGCGTAGGTTTGGCATAGCCAGTGGGCTTGGTGAAGTGGGCGTGTTTCCAGCGAGACATATTGTGGCTCCCAGCCCCCTTGCCGGAAGGACCGTTGGAGCTGCAGAAGAAACGAGAAATATGTTAATAGGTTTTACGGATTTTCTAAGCGAGAAAATTGCGAGAGATTCATCATCTTTTGATTCTTGTTCTCAACTTTCAGATAGAATTCAAGAAGTAGCCGCCAAGATGGAGCAACTGCAGCAACATTATCAAGAACAAATCGCGAATTTGCACGATCGAAATGCTGAATTAGCCGAACGTGTCAGATGTGACGAAGGGGAGATTGGAAATTACAGGGGCACTAATGCCGATTTACGAGCCCAAATTGAAGAGCTGGGAAGGGAAATTGCGAATTTGCACGATCAAAATGCTGAATTAGCCGAACGTGTCAGATGTGACAAAGGGGAGATTGGAAATTACAGGGGCACTAATGCTGATTTACGAGCTCAAATTGAAAAGCTGGGAATGGAAATTGCGAGTTTGCGCGATCAAAATGGAAGTTTAATCGCAGAATCAGAGGCTAAATCCGGTAGAATTGAGGAATTAGCTTCGCGGCTTAACCATCTAAGCCATGATTATGCCAGCGTGAGATCGAGTTGTAACGAATTAGCTTCTAGTCATGTCTCCCTAGAACGAGAGATGGTCATGGAAGAGTTTGAAACGCAGAGAGCTCAAGCAACCATAGGAGCTCTCACTACACAGAGAGATAGGTTTGGCGAAGAAAATGAAGGCCTCCGGGGGCGTGTTTCAGAGCTTCAGACTGCGATAGATTCTTTGGAAAGAGCCATGGAAGAATTGAGAGGAGAAGCGGAGTTCGAAATCGATAGACTCAGTGAAGAAAATGCTGAACTACAGCAACAGATTGCCGATTTACAAGCTCAAACTGAAGAACAAGAAGGGGAAATCGCGAATTTGCGCAGGCAAGTTGTTCAACAGAACGGTGAAACCAATGGGTTTAGAGAATTTGCAAGGAAAGCGGGGAATTACGTCAGTGATAGAGATGACACGATCGAAGAATTGCGAAATGAAGTGGCCAGATTAGCAACCGAATCAAAAAGAAGAAAATAGGCAAAAGTAACCCATAAACCATAAGGCTAGAACAAAAATTGAAAACTATTATCGCACCCTTTTCGAAAAAATCTTGCATTTTTCTTTTAAGCATTACATTTTTTTTACAAAGAAAGGAATAAGATGAGTAGATCAGGACAAAAAG